>NZ_CBFFRK010000034.1:0-35373 GCF_965644245.1 Erwinia sp. V71 | reverse complement strand
CAGAGTCCATGTTCGCGAAAGTGTCCATGGTAGAAAACACGGGCAAAAATAAAAGACGGTCTGGATGAGACGCTTACATTTATTCGACTGTCGATTCCATAATAACACCCATATCACCGATGCAAATTTAACCGGTGCCACGCTGCTCAATTGCCGGCTAAATGGCATTGAAGCCTGCCGCGTGACGTTGCATCGCGCACGCATTGATCACACAGCGATAAAGGACGCTAATTTATCGGGTGCAGATATGCGTGACAGCACTATCACCGACAGTGATTTCTCGGGCAGTGACTTCTCCCAGGGCACGCTTGAAGGGGCATCGGTGACAGGCGGACACTTGCGGGATGTGTTGATGGCAGAGTGCATCATTAGCGGTATCAGGATCGAGGGTGTTTCACTGGCTGGCGCCGATCTTTCCTCCGCCATCATGAATCACGTCAGCATGATAAATGTCGGGCTGAAAAACATCCTGCTCAATAACAGCCTGACGCTGCATTTACCGGAATGGAACCACGCCAGCCAGGGACGCTATCTGGCGCACCCCACAGACAGTCTGCTGCGTACACTGGAAGGCATTCCGCCACAGTACAGTAAGCTGAAGATCAGGCTGGCGGAACAGCTGGTTGACTCACTTGAGCGCAGTGAACGAGAGGTTACGGCAGTCGTCTGGCCGCTGCTCAATGTCCTTGGGCGTGCGTTCTGGCGGCAAAGCGAACGGATTCAGACATTCAACTATCAGCTTATCGGCCAGTATCTCTCGGCATACAATTTGCGCGCACTGCCGCGGCTTAACCAGGACATGCTCTCCGTTATTCTTGACAATCTGCAGGGTGATCTGCCGCTGGCCTTCAGACACCAGGGGGCGTTTACCCAGCTGATCAATCAGGCCGTTTTCACGTCTCAGCAGACTGACCTGCGACGGCTGGCGCTGCGTACTTATCACCACTACCTGCAACAGCCTGCCGTGCAGGCATCGCTTCGGCAGCGCGGCAGTGTGGAGATTGTCCGGCAGTTGCAAAGATCTGAAACGGACTGGCGCGACAATCTGGCCGCCAATTTTCTGCTGGTTTCCGCACAGCATGCTGGCCCATTAATGCTGATATCCAGCACCGACCTGCAGCTCATGCTTAAACCCACACCAGGCAGCTGGGATCGTTACTGGCTAATCAATCATGGCTGTGTTCTGGAACTGGAAAACTATGCGACAGCGCAACTGGTCGAAGATCATTTTCCCTTATTTCGCGCTTCCTGGCAGGCGCAGCAGAGCCTGAATCCGCTTAATCGTCTGTTCACCCTGTTAAATATGGACGACGATCTTTACACGCTGTTTATCAATGCCAGTAGCCAGCCCGCCAGCAGCCGCAAACTCACCAGCGTTGAATCTCTGGCCCCACTGGAGACGATTTTCCGGCCTCTGATGACGTTTGACGAAGGCAGCAACAGCGAGCCCACGATGACCGCTCAGCATTATCAGGAGATTTTAAATCTTTATGCGCTGAATGACGCCAGCGACCACGAAAAGGCAGCAACGCTGTTCTGCATCGCTATTATCTTTGTCCGCCTCGCCTCCTCCACACACCTTGGCGACGAAGATAACTCTCCGTATCTGCTTCGGTTTTACAGCTTTATTTGTCTGAAAGAGGCTTACCGGTTCGATCCCGATATGTTTGTTGTCGGCCCGCCACCCGAAGAGGCGTCGCCCAGCATCGATGACTATCCTGAGCTGAAAGGACGTTTGCTGGGAACCACACAGGTGACAGATGAAGAGCCAGCAGCCGGGGACATGCCTGCCGGAGCCACGCCTATCCCGTGTACCGTCACCTATGTTCATTGCGCGGAAACACTGGCGACACATATGTCAGAACTGGCGAAGATGGTATGCAGGGATACGCTAAATCGTTTTTATCCGCCCACCTGGAACTGACGGAACGGCAGCACCACCCCGTCAGCGGCAACGGGGTGAACACTGCCCGCGGTATCAGCTGTTGTCGCGGCTGATACCAAAGTGTTTATAGGCATGCTGGGTGGCGATACGGCCACGCGGGGTGCGCTGGATAAAGCCCTGCTGAATTAAATAGGGTTCCAGTACATCTTCGATGGTTTCGCGCTCTTCGCCAATGGCCGCTGCAAGGTTGTCGAGCCCTACCGGCCCACCGGTAAATTTATCGATAATCGCCAGCAGCAGTTTGCGGTCCATATAGTCGAACCCTTCGGTGTCGACATTCAGCATATCCAGCGCCTGTGACGCCACATCGCCGCTCATATTGCCATTCGCGCGCACTTCCGCGAAGTCGCGCACCCGACGCAGCAAACGGTTAGCGATACGCGGCGTCCCGCGTGAACGACGGGCAACTTCCAGCGCCCCTTCGTCACTCAGTGGCAGGCCAAGACAGGCGGCACTGCGTGCCACAATATGATGCAGGTCTTCCACACGATAAAATTCCAGGCGCTGCACAATGCCAAAACGGTCGCGCAGTGGTGACGTCAGCGAGCCTGCGCGCGTGGTAGCGCCAATCAGGGTAAACGGCGGTAAATCGAGTTTAATCGAGCGCGCTGCCGGACCTTCACCGATCATAATATCCAGCTGATAATCTTCCATCGCCGGATACAGCACCTCTTCCACCACGGGTGACAGACGGTGGATCTCATCGATAAACAGCACATCGTGGGGTTCGAGGTTGGTGAGCATCGCCGCCAGGTCGCCCGCTTTCTCCAGCACCGGGCCGGAGGTGGTGCGCAGATTGACGCCCATTTCGTTGGCAACAATGTTCGCCAGCGTGGTTTTACCGAGGCCGGGAGGTCCGAAGATCAGCAGATGGTCGAGCGCATCACCACGCATCTTCGCCGCTTTGATAAAGATCTCCATCTGCTCCCGCACCTGCGGCTGGCCGACATACTCTTCCAGCAGCTTCGGGCGAATGGCGCGGTCGATTACCTCTTCTTCACTGATGGCGCCCGGCGAGACCAGGCGATCGGCTTCAATCATGCTTTACCTCAAATGGCTGCACGGAGTGCTTCGCGGATCAGTGTCTCACAGTCCGCACCTGCGCGCCCGACTTTGCTGATCATGCGGCTGGCTTCCTGCGGTTTATAGCCCAGCGCCACCAGTGCAGAGACCGCTTCCGCTTCGGCATCGTTTTCTGCCGGCGCCGGACTTTCGCTGGTCAGCGCAAAGGTGGAATCGCTGGCAAACAGGTCGCCATGCATGCCTTTGAAGCGGTCTTTCATCTCCACCACCAGACGTTCCGCGGTTTTCTTGCCCACGCCAGGCAGTTTCACCAGTGCGGCAATCTCTTCGCGTTCCACGGCGGTAACAAACTGTTGTGCGGACATGCCGGAGAGGATCGCCAGCGCCAGCTTCGGTCCGACGCCGTTCACTTTAATCAGTTCACGGAACAGCGCGCGCTCCTGTTTGCTGTTAAAACCAAACAGCAGTTGCGCATCTTCACGCACTACAAAATGGGTGAAGATAATCGCTTCGTGATTCAGTTCAGGCAGCTCGTAAAAACAGGTCATCGGCATATGCACTTCATAACCCACACCGCTGGCTTCGATTAATACCTGGGGCGGTTGTTTCTCAAGAATGATGCCTCTCAGACGACCTATCACATTAGCTTCCTTAGAATAATCAGGGGATGGCAGTGTTTATAACATAAAAAAGGCTGGATGAATATCCAGCCTGAGAGGTCTTTAAGAACGTAAACGCCCACGCGCCAGTTGCAGGCGCCCGCTGCTGAGCTGGCTGGCATTCTGGCTGACATGACAATGCGTAATGGCAATCGCCAGCGCATCAGCGGCATCCGCCTGCGGATTAGCCGCCAGTTTCAGCAGGGTGCGTACCATATGTTGCACCTGGCTTTTCTCTGCGCTGCCGATACCCACCACCGTCTGTTTCACCTGACGCGCGGCGTATTCAAACACCGGTAAATCATGATTCACCGCCGCGACAATCGCCGCGCCGCGCGCCTGGCCCAGTTTCAGTGCTGAGTCAGCATTCTTCGCCATAAATACCTGTTCTATGGCGAAAAACTCAGGCTGGAACTGGGTGATAATCTCGCTGACGCCAGCATAGATCAGCTTCAGTCGTGACGGCAGATCGGTCACATTGGTGCGGATACACCCGCTGCCAAGGTAGGTGAGCTGCCGCCCGACCTGACGAATCACACCGTAACCGGTGACACGTGAACCGGGGTCAATACCCAGAATAATGGCCATCACGCGCCTCCGTTAGCAGACTGCAGGGCAGACGCCATTACAGGGTTGCCGCCACCTCATCAGAAATTTCACCGTTATGGTAAACTTCCTGAACATCGTCACAGTCTTCCAGCATATCGATCAGACGCAGCAGTTTTGGTGCAGTTTCCGCATCCAGATCCGCTTTGGTCGATGGGATCATCGACACTTCTGCGGATTCCGCAGTCAGACCGGCAGCATCCAGCGCGTCTTTTACCTGACCCAGCGATTCCCAGGCAGTAAACACGTCAATCGCGCCGTCGTCATAGGTCACCACGTCTTCTGCACCGGCTTCCAGCGCGGCATCCATCACGGTGTCTTCGTCCAGACCTGGCGCGTAAGAAATCACGCCCTTTTTGCTGAACAGGTAAGCTACTGAGCCGTCAGTGCCCAGGTTGCCACCGGTTTTGGTGAAGGCATGACGCACTTCAGATACGGTACGGTTACGGTTATCACTCAGGCACTCGACCATAACCGCAGAGCCGCCAGGACCGTAACCTTCATAAATGATGGTTTCCATGTTGCTGTCATCTTCACCACCCACACCACGCGCGATGGCACGGTTCATGGTATCACGCGTCATGTTGTTGGACAGTGCTTTGTCCATCGCCGCACGCAGACGCGGGTTAGAGCCAGCATCGCCGCCACCCAGTTTCGCAGCGGTAACCAGCTCACGAATGATTTTGGTGAAGATTTTACCGCGCTTGGCATCCTGTGCCGCTTTGCGGTGCTTGGTATTCGCCCATTTACTATGGCCAGCCATTCTTGTATGTCTCCAAATGATAGTTCGCACAGGCTATCTTACTTGCGACTTTGTCCGCCGGCAGTGCTCGCACCCCTCACGTACCTGAGTACGCTCGGGGTACTGCGCGCTGGCGGCGAACAAGTTCGCTGCGCCGATAACGCCTGGCCTTTCAGAACCCAAAAATAAAAAATTAAATCACAAATTCTTCAATTGCCTGGCGGTTACTCCAGGACTTCGTTAGCTGCGCAGCGTCGCCAGCATCCAGCCATTGATATGCCAGATGCTCGCTCAGCGTGATCGCCCGTTCCGTCGGCAGCGCCAGGGTAAACCAGTGTTCGTGATTGTGTGTCACGCCCGGCGCATAACGATGGCGGAAGTGACTGAAGATCTCGAATTCTATCTGCCGCTGGCAGTCGACCACTGTCAGCTGCTCGGCATGAATATCAATTGCAACCTCTTCCTGCACTTCGCGCGCGGCGGTCTGTGCGGGCGTCTCCTCCGCTTCCACACTGCCCGTCACGGACTGCCAGAAATCGGGATCATCACGCCGCTGCAGCATCAGCACCCGCCGGGTGTCGCGGGCGAAGATCACCACTAACACCGAGACGGGCTGCTTATATGCCATATTACTGATTCTCTGGCTTTTCCTTCTTCACCACCTGAATCGCCAGCTCGTCCAGCGAAGCCGGATTGGCAAAGCTTGGCGCATCCGTCATCAGACAGGCCGCCGCAGTGGTTTTCGGGAAAGCAATCACATCACGAATGTTATCGGTGCCGGTCAGCAGCATCACCAGACGGTCCAGACCAAAAGCCAGACCGGCGTGTGGCGGAGTTCCGTACTTCAGAGCGTCAAGCAGGAAGCCAAACTTCTCACGCTGTTCGGTTTCGTTAATCTCCAGAATGCTGAACACGGTTTGCTGCATCTGGCCGTTGTGAATACGCACAGAACCACCGCCCACTTCGTAGCCGTTGATCACCATATCGTAAGCATTCGCCACCGCCGTTTCCGGTGCGGCCTGCAGTTGCTCTGGCGTCATCTCTTTTGGCGCAGTGAATGGGTGGTGCATCGCAGTCAGACCGCCTTCGCCATCGTCTTCAAACATTGGGAAGTCAATCACCCACAGCGGCGCCCAGGCAGACTCGTTGGTGATGCTCAGGTCACGGCCCAGTTTCAGACGCAGTGCGCCCAGGGCATCAGCAACCACCTTCGCGCTGTCAGCACCGAAGAAAATCATATCGCCGTCAGCCGCGCCGGTACGGGTCAGAATCGCGTCAACGATGTCTGCCGTCAGGAATTTCGCCACCGGACTGGTGATACCGTCCAGACCCTGTGCACGCTCGTTGACTTTGATATAGGCCAGTCCGCGCGCACCGTAGATTTCGATAAACTTGCCGTACTCGTCGATCTGCTTACGGCTCAGGGTGGCACCACCCGGCACACGCAGCGCCGCCACACGACCTTTCGGGTCATTTGCCGGACCAGAGAACACTTTAAACTCGACATCTTTCAGCAGGTCAGCAACGTCGACCAGCTCCATCGGGTTGCGCAGGTCTGGTTTGTCAGAACCGTAGCGACGCATCGCTTCGGCAAAGGTCATCTGCGGGAATTCACCGAGGTCAATGCCCTTGACGTCCAGCCACAGTTCGCGCGCCAGACGCTCCATCACTTCACGCACCTGCGGCGCGGTCATAAAGGAAGTTTCGACGTCGATCTGGGTAAATTCTGGCTGACGATCAGCACGCAGGTCTTCATCGCGGAAGCATTTGACGATCTGATAGTAGCGGTCGAAGCCTGACATCATCAGCAGCTGTTTAAACAGCTGTGGTGACTGTGGCAGCGCGTAGAATTTGCCTTTGTGCACACGGCTTGGTACGAGGTAGTCACGCGCACCTTCTGGTGTCGCTTTGGTCAGCATTGGCGTTTCGATATCGAGGAAGCCATTATCGTCCATAAAACGACGCACAAAGCTGGTGATTTTCGCGCGGGCTTTCAGGCGGTTCGCCATCTCCGGACGACGCAGGTCCAGGTAGCGATATTTCAGGCGCGCTTCTTCGGTATTGGTCTGGTTAAAATCCAGCGGCAGTGGCTCGGCACGGTTAATGATCACCAGATCGGTGGCGAACACTTCCACTTCTCCCGTCGCCATGTCGCTGTTTTTGTTTTTCTCATCACGCGCACGCACGGTGCCGGTTACCTGAATGCAGAATTCGTTACGCAGTTCAGCAGCCAGTTTAAACGCGTCCTGACGGTCCGGATCGAAGAACACCTGCACGATGCCTTCACGGTCGCGCATATCAATAAAGATCAGGCTGCCCAGATCGCGGCGACGATTGACCCAACCACACAGTGTCACTTGCTGGCCTACATGAGACAGATTGATCTGTCCGCAATACTCAGTACGCATAACGCTATCCTTTTAACTTCATCGCTGCTGCACGCGCAGCATTCAGGTCGTCTTGTTTGATTCCCCGCCAGCCGGACATATTGCCATGGCCGCCGGTGTTGAGCAGACGCTGCCCGGAAAAAGGCAGGCATTATAATGTAAAATCGGCGAGGCGATAAGTGCCGGGCTGCATAAGCGCCGCATATCGCAGCGATTGCGCCTGCTGGTATCAGGGTTTATCACAAAAACTAACAAAATTCGTCACTTCACGACACCTTTCGCCTCACACTCCGCCATCTTTTCTGGCTAACCTGCCCTTTTCCCTGCTGTTATGGAGACAATAATGAAACTGAATCCCGCTACCACGGCACTGGTACTCATCGATCTGCAGGAAGGTATTCTGCCTTTTGGCCTCGGCCCACACAGCGCCCGCGATGTTGTCGCACGTGCGGCAAAACTGGCGCAGCAATTCCGCGCGGCGAACGCGCCGGTGATTCTGGTACGCGTCGGCTGGTCGGCTGATTTTGCCGAAGCCCTGAAGCAACCGGTCGATACCCAGCATGCTGCAGCGGTACTGCCGGACAACTGGTGGGACTGGGCGGCCGGTCTTGGCGAGCAGGAGAGCGATATTAAAGTGATCAAACGCCAGTGGGGCGCATTCTACGGCACCGACCTGGAGTTACAGCTGCGCCGCCGTGGCATTGAAAATATCGTGCTGGCGGGGATCTCCACCAATATCGGTGTTGAATCCACCGCGCGTAACGCCTGGGAACTGGGCTTTAACCTGGTGATTGCTGAAGACGTCTGCACCGCAGGCAGTGCGGAACAGCATCAGAGCAGTTTCGACTGGATTTTCCCGCGTATTGCGCAGGTTCGTCAGTCGGGCGAAATTGTCTTAGAATAATGGCCTGACAGGGAAGAACAGGAACACGAGAATGCAACCAATCCGCCTGGGTTTACCGCAATGGCAACACCCACAATGGAAAAAGCTGGGGATGGAAACCCTGGCGGATTATGCCCGTTATTTTAACTGCGTCGAAGGCAACACCACGCTGTACGCGCTGCCAAAAGCGGAAATTGTACTGCGCTGGCGCGATATGACCGACGACGACTTCCGCTTCTGCTTTAAATTTCCCGCCACCATCAGCCACAAGTCTGCATTGCGCCAGTGCGACGATCTGATCGAAGAATTCTTCCGCACCCTCGATCCGCTGGCGGCACGCATCGGCCAATACTGGTTACAGCTGCCCGCTGCCTTTGGCCCCGCAGAGTTACCGGCGTTATGGCATTTTCTTGATGCCCTGTCGCGCGTCTTCCAGTATGGCGTGGAAGTCCGTCATCCGGCGTTTTTCGCCAAAGGCGCCGATGAGCAGGCGCTGAATCGCGGCTTACATCAGCGTGGCGTGAACCGGGTGATCCTCGACAGCCGCCCGGTACATGCCGCCACCTCCGGCACGCCAGCGGTGATTGAAGCACAACGCAAAAAACCAAAAGTTCCGCCGCATGCCGTAATGACCGCCAGCAATCCAATGGTGCGTTTTATCGGCGGTGACGATCCGCAGGCCAATCTGCCCTTCTTTACTAACTGGCTGCATAAACTGCCGGAGTGGTGCCAGCATGGTCAGCCGTGGTTATTTATTCATACGCCAGATATTGGCGAGGCGATGACGTTAATCCAGAGCCTGTGGCCGCATCTGCAACAGGCGCTGCCCGCAATGGGCCCGGCACCTGACTGGCCGCAGCAGGCGCAGCTGTTCTGATCATTCGATTGCGGAGCGATTGATAGCCCACTCGCTTTCAGGCAGACAACCCCTGTGCTGGCACGGAACTCGCCAGCCACATCATTTATTACGTTATGCTGGCAGAAAAGGTGCAGCGCGCGCCGCTTTCTGCCAAAATAATGCCCTTTCTTTCCGCAGTTCACCGGACTTACCGTTATGCCTAACCGCGATACGCTTTTCTCCGCGCCAATAGCGAAGCTTGGCGACTGGACCTTTGATGAGCGCGTAGCTGAAGTTTTTCCCGATATGATCCAGCGCTCGGTGCCAGGTTATTCCAATATCATTTCGATGATTGGCATGCTGGCGGAACGCTTTGTGCAGCCACAAAGCAAGGTTTATGACCTGGGTTGTTCACTGGGTGCCGCCACCCTTTCTGTGCGGCGCAATATTGCTGTGCCTGGCTGCCAGATTATTGCCGTCGATAACTCCCCGGCGATGGTCGAACGCTGCCGCCGCCATATCGATGCCTTCCGCGCCGATACGCCGGTCGAGGTGACTGAAGCGGACATCCGCGATATCCCCATTGAGAACGCCTCAATGGTGGTGCTCAACTTTACGTTGCAGTTCCTGGCACCAGAAGAGCGTCAGCAGTTACTGAATACCATTTATCAGGGACTGAATCCGGGCGGCGCGCTGGTGCTGTCGGAAAAATTCAGCTTTGAGGATCAGCAGGTCGGCGAACTGCTGTTCAATATGCATCACGACTTTAAACGTGCCAACGGCTACAGCGAACTGGAAATCAGTCAGAAACGCAGCATGCTGGAAAATGTGATGCTGACCGACAGCGTGGAAACCCATAAGCAGCGCCTGCGACACGCCGGTTTCGAGCATGCCGAACTGTGGTTCCAGTGTTTTAACTTCGGCTCTCTGGTTGCCGTCAAAGCGAGTAATGCATGATCGACTTCGGTGACTTTTATCAGCTGATCGCCAAAGGCCCTCTAGCGCCGTGGCTGGAAACCCTGCCGGCACAAATCGCCGCCTGGCAGCGCGAAAACCTGCATGGTCACTTTAAAGACTGGCATAAAGCGGTGGAACATTTACCCCTGCTGCAGCCTGAGCGACTGGACCTGCTCAACAGCGTCACCGCCGACAGCAGCACGCTGAGTGACCGCCAGCGCGCCGGGATTACCACCCTGCTGCGCAATCTGATGCCATGGCGCAAAGGCCCCTACTCGCTGTACGGCACCGACATCGATACCGAATGGCGCTCCGACTGGAAGTGGCAGCGTGTCCTGCCACACATTTCACCGCTGGCCGGACGCACCGTGCTCGATGTCGGCTGCGGCAGTGGCTACCACATGTGGCGTATGCTCGGCGCGGGCGCACAAATGGTGGTCGGCATCGACCCGATGCAGCTGTTCCTGTGCCAGTTTGAAGCCGTGCGTAAACTGCTGGGTAATGACCAGCGGGCACACTTACTGCCGCTGGGTATTGAGCAACTGCCGGAGCTGAAAGCCTTCGATACCGTGTTTTCGATGGGCGTGCTTTATCATCGCCGCTCACCGCTGGATCACCTCTATCAGCTGAAAAACCAGCTGGTCAGCGGTGGCGAACTGGTGCTGGAAACGCTGGTCATCGACGGTGATGACCAGGCCGTGCTGGTGCCAGGCGATCGCTATGCACAGATGCGTAATGTCTACTTTATTCCATCGACCGGCGCGCTGAAAAACTGGCTGGAAAAGTGTGGCTTCGTCGATGTACGTATCGCCGACTACTCGATTACCAGCACTGACGAACAGCGCCGCACTGAGTGGATGACCAGCGAATCGCTGGCGGAGTTCCTCGACCCGGAAGACAGCAGTAAAACAGTCGAAGGTTATCCGGCGCCGCTACGCGCGGTGCTGGTGGCGACAAAGCCGTAACGAAAACAGACGGGCCGGATATTTCCGGCCCGTCTGTTTTGAGTACAATGCCTGCGTACTGATAACTGGCAGCAACGAAAAAGCCTGAAGCACAGGGAACACGGTCAGAAGAGGAAAGCGTCCCGCGCCAGGACGGCGCGGGCCGAGCGGCCAGGGATGGCGAAAAGCGACTTCCCGATCTGACAGTGCTCCCTGTGCCTGCACCATTCAAATCGCACCACCCTCTTTAGCGCTTCGACAACGCCAGTCTGGCAGCAAAAGCGATAAACACACAGCCCGTCAGGCGATCCATCACTTTCATCACCAGCGGTTTACGCAACTTCTCAGCAAAATAATGCGTGGAAGCAATCAGCACACCGCACCACAGAATACCCACCGCAACATGCGTCAGCGCCATTCCGGTACTCCACAACGCCACGGAAGCCCCCGCCGGGATAAACTGCGGCAGGAAAGAAACATAAAATACGCCCACTTTAGGATTGAGCAGATTGCCGAATAAACCTTTGCTGAAGAAACCCAAATACCCCGCCTGCTTGCTGCCAGTATTCATCTGCGGATTAAATTCCGTGCGCGGTTTCAGCAGCAAGCCGACACCCAGCCACAGCAAATAGGCCGCCCCGGCGAATTTGATCAGGTTATACGCCATTTCAGACGCCAGCAGCAGCGCTCCCAGCCCAAGACCTACCGCCACACCCCATACCAGACAACCCACATTAATCCCCAGTGCGGTTGCCAGCGCTTTCTTCCAGCCACTGGCGACAGAGGTACGCAGCACCAGCGCAGTATCAAAGCCGGGCGTCAGCGTTAAAATCACAATGGCGACAAAAAACGAGATCAGTGATGCACTTACCATATAACCTCTCTGTCAGTTTTACGTCCCGGGGTGGGACTATTTATTTTTCTTCTCCGCATTCCAGTACTCATAACGCGAGGCTGCACTGATATTGCGTTTAATTGCGGTGCTATCGAAGACTTCGGTTTCCTGAATATAACTCAGCGTACAGTTGCCCATATCATCCCATGACTGGCACTCATGAATGGCCGTAATCCCACTGACCGGTGTTTTCGATACCGCGCGCAGCCCCAGCTCGCGATGCTGCTTATCATAGCTGTAGGTATCTTTGCTTTTATCTGAGGTGACACTCGCCAGATCGCCACGGGCATTCCATTTATAACGATACTCACCATTGGAAAGATGATCCGTACCACGCGCGACGCTTTTTTGCAGATGCAGCTGTTTATCATAGGTGTAAGTGCTGTCGGTAAAGCCTTTCTCGCCCATCAGGGTAAAGACATCGCTGGCACTGGTGATATTGCCATTTTTCCCCTGCTGGTATGCCACCATGCCCTGCTTATTGGTGACCTCAACCCACTTATTATCCTTATTAACACGCACCGAAATCTTATAGTCGGCCTGCCAGCCCGTTGGGGTGCGCATCACTTGCTGCTCCATATTGAGCTGCACATTATTCTCATTTTTATCGTAACTGGCTTCCGCCACCAGCAACCGGCCACACTGGTCAAACTGCCCGAGCAGCCGCTTTTGCGAATTGACGTCTTTGCCAAACTCACCCACCACCACCTGGCGGATCGGCCCTTTCGCCGTGCCGCCGAGCATAATCAGATTATTGCTGTCGTTCACCACTTTGCTGTTCGCCGGGCACGGTTCAGCAGCGTAGGCGGAAATACTCAGCACCGAGCTGACGGCCAATGTCATTAAACAAGCTGCATCTCTTTTAGTCATAATCCTGGCCCTGAAGTCGGTGAATGCTGCTCACGAATAAAATCAATAAATGCCCGCAACGGCGCCGGAATCAGGCGTCGATCGGGATAATATAACCAGGGTCCGGGAAATTCCTGCCACCAGGGCTGCAAAATCGCTTCCAGTTCGCCACTGTCGAGCGCCGGACGCAGCCACTCTTCGAACAGACAGATCACGCCACCACCGGCAATCGCCGTTGTCACCGCCAGTTCCACGGCAGCGCCGACTGTGGGGGAGTGATCGTTTTTGCATAGTTAAGTCAGGGATGATCTGAGACTGGAAAGTCAGATAGGACAAGGGCTGCGGCGATGCGAGACGATTTTGCACGCATCATGGAGTTTTGAGCAAATATGAGAAAAATTGTGTTTAATTTTGCACTGCAATGCACATCTTTAACTTAATTTTAAGCTGCTTTTAATACCGTTAGATCACACGCCCATACCAGACAACCTTCCCTACAATGTCGAAGTCGCTTGGAACATTGTTTAGATTTATTGTGAACGGCAGGTATGCCGGGTTAGTGCTGCTGATATGCAGCTCTGAGCCTGGCAGTCTCTGTACACGCTTAACGATGAGTTGGCCATCAATGCGCAACACATAAATACCCTCACGCGGCTCGCGGTCACCGTGATTAACCAGGATGATATCTTTGTCATTAAGCACGCCCTCCATCGAATCCCCAGATACGCTGATTACAGAAAGTTTGGTCGGGTCTGCCTTCAAATGATTCACTATCCAATATTTACGAAAGCTAACAGTAAACATAGGACTCTCCAGCTCATTCCAGGAGCCGTAACCCGCCGATGCTGCCACGTTGTAACGTGGTACAAAGATAAAGTCCTCCAAATCCACCTCATTACCCAGCACATCGGTAACCTCTGTGGAGCCAGTCACGACAGAGTAAGGCTTCGATTTAACTTCTTTCTCTTCAACACCCGTTGCCAGCCACTCAATCGAGACGCCTAACACTCTGGAAATTATCACTAGGTTATCCAGGTTTGGCTGTGTTGTGCCTGAAAAATACTTGTGCATAGCTCCATATGAGATGCCGCACTCAGCTGCGAATGATCTCATACTTTTATCACCTATCACTTTCCGCAACCTTTCACCAAAAGTGGTTCCTTTTGCGTTATCAACAAAAGGAACATTGGTCCCTTTAATATCAGTTGGTTCCTTTCCTGTGTAAGTCATTGATTCCTCTTCTGCATAATCGGTTACCACCTTAGAGATAGGTATTTACATAAAAGGAACCACTAAATGCTTGCGCTGCTCCTTTTAGTGATCAATGCTTTTCCTACAGTGAGTAACACAGGTGAGTTATTACTATGTACAACGCGTTAGAGTCTCAGAAATGCACCACAAATGGAACCATTAAATCAGATTGGCATCGTGCTGATGTGATCGCTGCCCTCAAAAAGAAAGGTGTCTCATTGGCTGCTCTTTCTCGC
This sequence comes from Erwinia sp. V71, assembly GCF_965644245.1. Classification (NCBI taxonomy): domain Bacteria; kingdom Pseudomonadati; phylum Pseudomonadota; class Gammaproteobacteria; order Enterobacterales; family Erwiniaceae; genus Erwinia; species Erwinia sp. V71. The sequence goes on along the minus strand of NZ_CBFFRK010000034.1, from coordinate 21,158 downwards.
GGAGTTGGTCTTAATTCGCGAACACTGAACAATGCTCTTGAACGTCGCTATCCGAAAGGTGAGCGAATCATTGCCGCAGCCATTGGTGTTGAACCCAGCGAGATCTGGCCTAGCAGATATGCAGGGGTGCAATGATGTGGTCAACCGTTAATGAACTGGCTGGTTGTGCTGGGCTGCCAGCCACAGAGCGCGGATGCCGTAAGTATTTAGATAACTTGGACACAAAGTTTCCAGGCGTCCGCCGTAAACGTGAAGGAACAAAAGCCTATGAATATCAAGTCGATTTTCTTCCAGCGACAGCTCAGGAAGAAGTAAAGCGCCGCTTTTATTCGCAGGTTATCCAAGTGAAGAGTCAGGGCAGCGTCAGCCCGGTGGCCACAAAAGTAAATACGGTTAAGAGCAGAGAGAACCTTGAGCTTATGCGCCAATGTCCTTCGTTGCTTGAAAAAGAGATCTCTTCTCTGACCGAGAAACAAAAGCAGATAGCTGATGCCCGTGCGGCACTGGCCATGGAAGCCGAGCGCCTGCGCGATGCGGGTATGTCCCGCACCGCTGCAGTGAAGTTTATTGCTGAATCATCACGCAATGGCACGCTGCCGGAGCACCTGAGAGGCCTGGCTGAAATTGCTAACGCCCGCAAAGGGTCAACCCGCAGCGGTGTTGGTGAGCGAAGCCTGCAGGAGTGGCTGAGCATTTTTCAGACCACCCGCCCGGGTGTTGAGCGCCTGGCTATGCTGGCGCCGGGCTATCTCAAAGCCAAAAAGCCAGAGCAGATTAAGTGGCTCCCTGATTTTCTGGCGCACTGGCGCAGCCGTAAAGGCCCGTGTCTGCGCGAGGCTTACCGGGATTTTCAGGCCGAGTGGTCACAGGTATATGCAGACCAGCCTGCGATGATTGCCGCGTGTCCCTCTTATGACGCGGTACGCTGGGCCATGGACAAACTGCCTAAGCGCGAGAAAGCCCGTGGCCGTGTCAGTGGTTCTGCCGCGCTGGTTTATGAGTGCTTCCAGAAACGTGACTGGTCACAGATGCCCGTTAACGGCTGCTGGATTGCTGACGGTAAGTCACTCGAAATGAAGGTGGCGCACCCTGACCATGGCTGGCCGGGCAAAATCCGTCAGCGTCGAAGCATCTTCCCTGCGCAAAGGCTGGCTCCTGCTGTTAGTTACAGTGATTCAGGCAGACGGCTCAAGAGTGACGTTTAAACAACCAGTGAGTGTTGCATAATGCCATTTACCGTTCCTGCCTTCGACAAAATTCGCAGCGATATTCTTCGTGATATTCAGAATCTTAATACAGATGCGGATGTTACTGAGGACAGCGACAATTATATCCGTGCCACCTCGGTTGCCAGCGTGGCGACGGGACTTTATCAGCATCAGGCGTGGATTATCCGACAGATTTTCCCTGACACCGCCGACACTGAGTTTCTGGTGTGGCATGCGCGCGTTCGCGGCCTCTACCGCAAATCCGCCACCACGGCCAGCGGCACCATTACGGTGACCGGGGAGCCGGGAGCCACAGCAGAGGCAGGCTATATCATTACGCGCGGATCACTCTCATGGACAACAACGGCAGCGGTCACCATTGGTGCTGACAGCACGGGCACCGTGGCCGCACAGTATTCATCAGCGGGCACCGGAGGCAATTCAGCAGCGGCGGTAACAGGGACATTTTCGTCCGTCCCCACGGGCTTTGACAGCACTGTTACGGTTGGGGTTATGGCAGGCGGCACGGACGAAGAAACCGATGCGTCGCTGCTTGAACGCCTGCTGGATGTGATTCGCCGCCCGCCTGCAGGCGGGAATAAATACGATTACCGCCGCTGGGCGCTGGCAGTGGATGGCGTCACCGCCGCTTATGTCTACCCGCTCCGGCGCGGTTTGGGCACCGTGGATGTGGTTATCACCTCTGCTGGCGGTATGCCCTCAGACGAAATTATTGCCGCATGCCAGTCCTATATTGATGACCAGCGCCCGGTGACAGCAAAAGACACAATGGTGCTGGCTCCGACGTTCCTGTATGTCGATATTGACGCTGCTATCAGCGTCGAAGGTATTACATTTGAGGCGGGACAGGCGACGACTATTGCTGACCTGACCGCCTTTATTAATGCTCTGGAACCGGGTGATGCGTTTATCAAATCACAGGCTGAGGGGTCATCACAAATATTACGGGCGTGAATGACCGTGCTGTTACGGCTCCGGCAGGCAATATCGTGCCATCTGTTAATGGAAATAGTGTTGAATGGATTCGCAGTGGAACTATCACGGTGACGCAGTTATGAGTTACCGCGACCTGCTTGCCTCACTTCTCCCGCCCGTGGCATACAGCCCGGAGCAGTCCGTGCTCAACGCCGAGCTGACTGCAGAAGGAGAGGTATTCAGGCTTGCAGAATACAGCTCTGAGAATGTACTCGGGGCTGTCACACCCTTTACCGCCGGGGCGTTGTTATCGGATTGGGAGCGCATCCTTGAGCTGACGCCGGGGGATGGTGACGCCTATCAGCAGCGGCTTGAAGCCGTACTGATAAAGCTCGCCGAAACAGGCGGTCTGAGCCGGGCCTATTTCATCCGGCTTGCCGCGACGGCGGGCTACACCATCACTATCGATGAATTTGAACCCTTCCGCGCTGGCGTATCCATGGCGGGCGATATTGTTTACGTTGAGGAAATCATCTGGGTATGGGCGGTCAACGTCAAATCCAGCGTCTCAGTGTACTATTTCCGGGCCGGGGCATCGCTGCCAGGTGAGCGCCTGACAACCTTTGGCGACAAGGTTCTTGAATCGATATTTGAGAATCTTAAACCAGCACACACCTATTGCTATTTTACCTACGAGGAGGAGGCCTGATGCAGTCTCTGATGCCCCCAATTGACAGTTCAGATAACCTTTTTCACAATGGCAACCCCCTGACCGGGGAAAAGGGAACCATAGTCACGGCTGGATGGCTTAACGATACTCAGTCTGCTATTCGGTCTGTTCAGAGCGAAATAATCTCGGTGATTGAAGCAGCCGGAATGACTGTCAATGCTGAGGAATCCGACCAGTTGTTGTCAGCGCTCAACCAGATTTTTAAGCTCGGGGACAAGCAGGATAAAAATGACAACCTGACCGCCTTTTCCGGGCTTGCCGGCTCAGCAGACAAACTGGCATATTTCACTGCAGCCAAAACACTTAATCTTGCCACACTGACATCAGCAGGACGCAGCCTAATAAGCCAGGCGAACTCTGCTGCAATGCTGGGGTATCTTGGTCTTGGAAGTGGCCTTACCGGAGTTTCAGGCGCGGCACGAAATGCATCAATGATTATCACTGCAGCCTCAGCGACAGCAACATTTAACGCCGATGAGCTGATAGTGGAAACTTCAGCGGGCATTCAGTATCGCCTCAGCGCATTCAGTAAAAGTGTCAATCTTGCCACAACAGGTGCCGGAGGTATGGATACCGGCTCCGTTCCTGCCAGTGGTTTTGTCGGCCTTTATGCCATCTATAACCCGACCAGTGGCACATCAGCTTTGCTTGCAGTCAATGGCTCAGCGCAGCTTAGTGAAATCTACACCGGTGCAAATATGCCTGCGGGTTATACAGCATCTGCGCTGCTGACTGTCGTCCCGGTCGCTTCCAGCCAGTTCAAAATCTGTGTAGTCCAGGGGCGTAATGTCTATATGCAGCCTGTGACAATGATTTCAACGACATCTACGGTGACAAACTCTCAGATGTCGATTACAGGGGCTGCACCACTTAACGCATCTGTACTGGACGGAATTATTTCCTTGTCCAGCACTGCTGCAGGGACCACGTCTGTAACTTTATCGCCAAGCAGCACCCTGATAGGGCCTCGACAATACGCTTCTTATTCTCAGGCCAACACGGGTGCGCTGTGTCCATTTAGTTCAATTGTTGTGGCTACGAAAGGTGTTCTATATCTTTCAACATCAAATGCGACATCAGGTACTGCCACTTACATCGTCACATGCACGGGGTACACAATATGAAGTATGTTCAGATTATCGATGATGTTGTTGTCTCTGAGTTTTCCTGTCCCCAGGATGAGAAAGCATGGCCGGGTGCTCAGACAGTTGAAGATGATGACGAAAGATATATTAAGTATGTTGAGAAGTTGTCTTCGATCGCAAATGTAATCGTTACAGACTCTGATTCTTAACTTTGCCAGCTACTCTGAGCTGGTGCATTACTACAAATCAATCATGACACCATAAATCACAAGGCGTTTTATTCTGCATAGTGCATATCTGCCCGCGAGGCGGATTGATTTCAGTGCAGAATAAATCGCGTTTGTGTGCGAAAAAATTCGCCGCGCTACACGACGCTGACCACCAGCGGCCCCTGCACCTGCACACGCACCACTTCACCTTCGCGTTCAAATTCCCATTCCGGGATCACGCCGGATGCATAGCGCCCGCGCAGACAACGGTGCTGCAGCAGTTCCGAGGGATGCTGTGGCCGTCCATACTGGTCAAGATAGGCAGGCGCGGCAGCCACCGCAGCACGCTGCCGGCGCGGTCCAATCGGCAACGCCACCATGTCCTGCTCCAGACACTCATCATAACGTATACCGGCATCACAACCATCACGGAAAACATCCTGCACATTACTTTCCGCCACCACTTCCAGCTGAATATCCGGGTAACGTTGCAGGAACGCCGGCACGATGGCGGGCAAAACCAGCCGTGCCGCACTGACCGGCACATTCAGCCGCAGCGTACCGGTCGGGGTATCGCGATAGCGATTCACAGCATCCAGCGCCGCTTCCACTTCGCCCATCGCCGGCATCAGTCGTTCCATCAGCGCCCTGCCGACTTCAGTCAGCACCACCGTGCGGGTCGTACGGTGAAATAAGCGTACACCGAGCTGCTGCTCTGCACGCCGTACCGCATCGCTGATACGTGAAGGATTACTGCCAGTGACGCGTGCCGCTTCGCGAAAACCTCCTGCTTTCGCCACCGCCACCACCGCATGAAGCAGTGCGATATCCAGTTGCATTGTCCGCCACCCCGTACAGTCTGTCGCTATCTGACCGGATAGTTGCACAGCCCGATAGCCAATACAATGATCAGGTTACTCACTTCTGGAGGTGCACCATGTCACACGCTACGTTCACGTATTCTCTCGGTGGTCGCGAGGTTAATCGTCTCGGTTATGGCGCAATGCAGCTGGCAGGACCTGGCGTCTTCGGCCCACACGCTGATGAGGCGCGTTGTATGCAGGTTCTGCGCGATGCCGTCCAGCTCGGCGTGCGCCATATTGATACCAGCGACTTCTATGGCCCGCACGTGACCAACCTGTTGGTTAAAAAGGCACTGCATCCGTATGCCAGCGATCTCACACTCGTCACCAAAGTCGGGGCAAAGCGCGACAACCAGGGCAACTGGCTGCCCGCCTTCAGTGCCGAAGAGCTGACCCAGGCAGTAGAAGATAACCTGCGCCACCTGGGGCTGGAAGTGCTGGACGTGGTCAATCTGCGCAGTATGTTTGATGTCCACCAGCCCGCAGAAGGTTCACTGGCGGAACCGCTGCAGGCGCTGGTTCGGTTGCAGGAACGCGGGCTGATTCGTCATATTGGTCTGAGTAATGTCACTGCGCAGCAGGTCGCCGATGCGCAGCAGATCTCCCCCATCGCCTGCGTACAGAATCTGTATAACCTGGCAAATCGTCAGGATGATGCGCTGATTGAGCAGCTGGCAGCACAGGGGATCGCGTATGTGCCGTTTTTCCCGCTGGGCGGCTTTTCACCGCTACAGTCCGCGGAACTGAGCGAGGTGGCGCAATCGCTTAATGCCACACCAATGCAGGTGGCGCTCGCCTGGCTGTTGCAGCGCTCACCTAACATCATGCTGATCCCGGGCACCTCGTCGCCACAGCATCTGCGGGAGAATATGGCCAGTGCAGAACTGACACTACCTGCGACAGCGCTGGAGAAGCTGAACCGGATTGGTGTGGTACAGTCGTAGCGGGTAGCAGAAAGAAAAAAGCCCCATCAAGTCGATGGGGCCTGGTACTTGCAAACATCACGTCCTGCTAGTGGCGTGCTGCGCGGCAAAATCGGTGGTGCGCTCAGGCGACGTGTACAGCGTTCATGGTAATAATTCCCTTCATTGCTTCGACGACATCGCCGTCGACACAATAACGGCTAAACTCATCTGTTTCCGCATCAGAGCACATTGAAACACCCGCTTTGCGGTAGCGCATCGGTGACGCCACCAGGCGACTGGCCGAGCTGTGCAGCTCTTTAATGCCAGCGTCGAGAAACTTTTGCAGGTTACTTAAACGGACACCTGCACCTGCCATAATCATTGGACCTTCACTACTGTCAGTTAGTTCCCTTAATAATGCCAGCCCGCTCTCCGCACTTTGCTGTTGCCCTGATGTCAGAATGCGCGCGACACCGAGTTCGGTCAACTCCCGCAAGGCGCGTTTCGGACTATGACACAGGTCAAACGCGCGGTGAAACGTCACCGCCATATCGCCACACAGCGTCATAATCTGGCGCATTTTAACCATATCAATATGCGCATCTTCATCCAGCATGCCAATCACGACGCCGGGAAAACCCAGCTCGCGGATCATCGCCACATCCGATTTCATTGCCGCAAATTCAGTGGCTGAATAACAAAAATCGCCGCCACGCGGACGCACAATCGGATGCACCGGGATCATCACCTGCTCCCGCGCCAGTCGCAGGCTGCCCGCAGAGGGTGTCAGTCCTCCCTCTTTTGGCGCGGCACACAGCTCAATACGATCGGCTCCGGCATATTCGGCCGCTAACGCACAATCCACTCCGTAGCAGCATATTTCCAATTTAGTCATCACATCCTCCTGTTTAATGACTGCTGGCTGGTTATCCGATTCTCAGTTAGGCTGTTTTTGCAGTTATTGTAACGGGAACCGTAATCATGGCATTCAATTTTGATCAATGGATAGACCGGCGTCACAGCGATAGTGTTAAGTGGCACAAATATGGCGACCGCGATGTGCTGCCACTGTGGGTGGCCGATACCGATTTCCGCTCACCGGACTGCATTATTTCCGCGCTGCAACAACGGGTGGAACACGGTGTTTTTGGTTACGGTGACGAAGCGCCGACAGAGCTAATCGACACTGTTATTCAGCGCTTCGCCAGCCGTTACGGCTGGCAGGTAGAGCCTGACTGGCTAGTGTTTCTGCCCGGCATTGTCAGTGGTCTGAACCTCTGTGTCCGCGCCTTTACCGGCGAGGGTGAAGGCACCATTGCCCCTACCCCCATTTACCCGCCTTTCCGCCAGTCCGCGCGGCTGGCGCAGCGCCCGCAACTGAACCTGCCATTGCGTCTGCAACAGGGCCGCTGGGTAATGGAAATAAGTGACACCGAACAACCACTGACGGGCCGGGAAAAACTGCTGATGCTGTGCAACCCGCAAAACCCGGGCGGCACGGTGTATCGCCGTGCTGAGCTGGAAGCCCAGCTGGCGTTTGCCCGGCGCCAAGATTTAATTGTCTGCTCTGATGAGATCCACTGTGATTTGATTCTCGAACCCGGCCTGCAACATATTCCGTTTGCCACTCTGAGTGAAGACGCCGCACAGCGCTCCATTACCCTGATGTCGCCTTCCAAGAGCTTTAACATTGCCGGGCTGGGCGCATCGCTGGCGATCATTCCCAACCCGGCACTGCGCCAGCGCTTTAAGCAGGTACGCAGAGGAATTGTGCCGCATGTTGATATCCTGGCGCTGGTCGCCGCCAACGCCGCCTGGCGCGACGGCCAGCCGTGGCTGGACGCGCAGCTGGACTATCTGCGTGAGAACCGCGACCAGCTGGTTGCCCGGGTCAATGCGATTGAGGGTCTGGCGATGGTGGCGCCGGAAGGCAGCTACCTCGGCTGGATCGATGTGCATCAGCTTCAGCTTGCCGACCCGGCGCAGTGGTTCGAGCAGCACGGCCTGGGCTTTTCACCCGGACGCGATTTTGGCGATAACGGCTTCGTTCGCTGCAACTTTGGCTGTACGCGCGCCACACTGCAGGAAGCGCTGACGCGTCTGGAACAGGCCGTCAGTTCGCGTTAACCCGCCTGCTCGCTGGCGACAATCTCCTTCAGGCTCCAGGGATGGAACTTGATGGTGATTTTACCGTCGCTCACTGCCAGTGTCGGATTAGGCAGTCGCTCCCCTTCCCCCTGCGGCGAGCTGGATTTAATCGCGATATGCGGCTGCGACAGCCCGTCGTCGGACAGTAACGCCAGCGCCCGCGCAGCCAGCGTGCTTTCATCACCGCGCAACACCACTTCCACATGTTCCCAGCCTTCATGGCGATACAGTTTATTGCCAGGCCACGGCAGTTCAACCACGCTGATCTGCGCGCCACCGAGCTGTAGCGGCTGCGCCAGTTCAAACAGGCAAATCGGACGACCATTAATCATCTTGTCAGAAAACAGCGTTCCCGCCTGCATCAGTCCCTGCTTCCAGCGCTCGGCAGTGGTGTTCTGGTGGCAGCGCAGAGAGATATGATCGATCTCCAGTGTCGCCAGTGATAATCCCAGCGTGTCAGCCAGCGCGGCAATCTCTTGCTCAAAGCGTGCCAGATCATCAACAAGATCATTTAATTCTTTTACCGATTTCCAGGACAACACAAGTTTTCCTCTTTTTTAAGTAGTTTTTATTACTGGTTACCATCCGCAATGATCATTTTCCGCGACCACCGCAAACCTGAAAAGATCAATTTTCTGTAAATTTTTCTGATTAATCTGGTTAATTTGCAGAAATAACATCCAGTTTTCAGCGGTTCAGTACCAGGAAAAAGAATAACAAGCAGCATTTAACCATCTGTTTTAATTTAAATTAATTTACACAACCAGGAAATTCCTAATTATTTTCAAGCCAATTGCGAGCGGATAACCTTTCTTATAAATTTGTCACACCATCACAGAGGAAATCACACTATGTCTATGTTAATTTCCGCCGCACTATTAATTGTGCTGATGGGCTTTGCAATTAATCGCCATGTAAAGGTGCAAAACGACAAAACGGTAAGCAATCCCTGGCGCCATCTCCGTCGACGTTAATCTCTGCCAATTTCAGGGGGAAACATCTGCAGCAATGTTTCCACCCGACTCCAGCTGCTGACGGCCTGTAACAAATACAGTATACTTTTCCCCTTCAATTTTCCGCGACGCCATTGTACAGCATCCCGAGCAGCTGTCAGGCGGCGCGAAGACGTGGCTCGCGCTGTTACCCAGGCGAGCCTTTTCAGCTTATTTAAGGTAACCCGGTGAATATTCAGGCTCTTCTTGCAGAAAAAGTCAGTCAGGCGTTGATCGCCGCAGGCGCTCCAGCAGATTGCGAACCACAGGTTCGTCAGTCGGCGAAAGCTCAGTTTGGTGATTATCAGGCTAACGGCATCATGTCGGTGGCGAAAAAACTGGGCCAGCAGCCACGACAACTGGCAGAGCAAGTGCTGCAGCATCTCGACCTGAATGGCATCGCCAGCAAAGTGGAGATCGCCGGCCCGGGCTTTATCAATATTTTCCTCGATGGCCAGTGGCTGGCACAGCAGGTTGAGCAGGCGCTCAGCGCCCCGCGCCTCGGTGTTAGCGCTGTCGCACCACAAACCGTGGTGATCGACTACTCAGCGCCTAACGTGGCGAAAGAGATGCATGTCGGCCATGTGCGTTCCACGATTATCGGCGATGCGATGGCGCGCACGCTGGAGTTTCTCGGCCATAACGTGATTCGCGCCAACCACGTTGGCGACTGGGGCACCCAGTTCGGCATGCTGATCGCTTACCTTGAGAAGCAGCAGAACGAACATCACGATGATATCGCGCTGTCTGACCTCGAAGCGTTCTACCGTGAAGCGAAGAAAACCTACGACGAAGATGAAGTCTTTGCCGAGCGCGCACGCGGTTACGTGGTGAAACTGCAGGGTGGCGATGAGTATTGCCGCACCATGTGGAAGAAGCTGGTCGATATCACCATGACGCAGAACCAGAAAGTCTATGACCGCCTGAATGTCACCCTGACGCGTAAAGATGTGATGGGTGAAAGCCTGTACAACGATATGCTGCCGGGCATCGTTGCCGACCTGAAAGCGAAAGGTCTGGCGGTCGAAAGCGAAGGCGCCACCGTGGTATTCCTTGATGAGTTTAAAAACAAGGAAGGCGAACCGATGGGCGTTATCATCCAGAAAAAGGATGGCGGCTATCTCTACACCACCACGGATATCGCCTGCGCGAAATACCGTTATGAAACCCTGCATGCCGACCGCGTGCTGTACTTTATCGATTCACGCCAGCACCAGCATCTGATGCAGGCATGGACCATCGTGCGCAAAGCGGGCTATGTGCCGGAATCCGTACCGCTGGAACACCATATGTTTGGCATGATGCTGGGCAAAGATGGCCGTCCGTTCAAAACCCGTGCTGGCGGTACGATCAAGCTGTCCGATCTGCTGGATGAAGCGGTTGAACGCGCCACCAGACTGGTGACGGAGAAGAATCCGGAGATGCCAGCCGATGAACTGCAGGCACTGGCACATAACGTCGGTATCGGCGCAGTGAAATACGCTGACCTGTCGAAAAGCCGCACCACCGATTACATCTTCGACTGGGACAACATGCTGGCCTTCGAAGGCAATACCGCGCCATACATGCAGTATGCCTACACCCGCGTGCTGTCCGTGTTCCGTAAAGCGGGTATTGAGTTATCCGGCGTGACCGGTAACGTTATTATCAGTGAAGAACGCGAAGCCGCGCTGGCAACACGTCTGCTACAGTTTGAAGAGACGATTGGTCTGGTCGCGCGTGATGGCACGCCACATGTGATGTGTGCGTATCTGTACGATCTGGCAGGGCTGTTCTCTGGTTTCTACGAGCATTGCCCGATTCTGTCAGCGGACGATGAAGCGACGCGCAACAGCCGTCTGCAGCTGGCACTGCTGACCGCGAAAACGCTGAAACAAGGCCTGGATACGCTGGGTATTGCGACAGTCGAAAGGATGTAAGGCAGGTAAACCTTAGCCTGATGTGGCTCATTTCTCCTTTCCCCACGAGTGGGTGAAGGAGAAGTATGGGGGTGCTGCGGACACGGCACTCAAACTGCTGAGTCGGTTGCTCCCCCTCCCCAGCCCTCCCCCATTTTATGGAGGAGGGAGCAGACCTCCCTCCAGCTTAGCATCCAGCCAGGTCACAGGGAGAAGAGATTAAAGCATCACACCCCGCCAATGGTCGCCGTCATACGAATCTGACGATTTTCCGACAGCTCGAAATTAGACAACACAATCAGCTGTGGCAGATTGCGGCGCAGGAAACGCGCCAGTAATGCCCGCAGCGGATGGTTCACCAGCAACACCGGCGGCGCGCCCATCTCTTCCTGACGCTGCAGGGCCTGTTGCGCCTGTCCCAGCAGACGATCCGCCAGTCCCGGCTCCAGGCCACCGCCACCCTGCAGTGCCTGCAGCAGCAGACGCTCCAGCGAGGTTTCCAGACCAATAACCTGCACTTCACCGTTACCCGGGAACCACTGCTGAGTAATGGCACGGCCGAGCGCCACGCGCACCACCGAGGTCAGTTCATTGGCATCAGTCTGTACCGGCGCATGCTCTGCCAGCGTTTCAACAATGGTGCGCATATCACGAATCGACACTTTCTCCGCCAGCAGATTCTGCAACACTTTATGCAGCGTGGTCAGCGTCACGACACCGGGTACCAGGTCTTCCGTCAGCTTCGGCATCTCCTGGGTTACACGATCCAGCAGCTGCTGCGCTTCCTGACGGCCAAACAGCTCGCTGGCGTACTGACCAATCAGGTGGTTAAGGTGTGTGGCAACCACGGTACTGGCTTCCACCACGGTGAAGCCCTGAATCTGCGCCTGCTCTTTCAGCGCGCTGTCAATCCAGATGGCTTTCAGACCAAAGGCAGGATCGACCGTCTGTTCACCAGGCAGTGTGCCAACGGCAGTACCTGGGTTAATCGCCATCCAGCGCCCTGGGTAAGCATCACCGCTGCCAATTTCCACCCCTTTCATCAGGATACGGTAACGCGCAGGCGGCAGCTCCATATTGTCGCGAATATGCACCACCGGCGGCAGGAAGCCGACATCCTGAGCAAACTTCTTACGAATACTGCGGATACGTCCCAGCAACTCGCCATCCTGTTGCATATCCACCATCGGGATCAGGCGATAGCCCACTTCCATGCCCAGAGAATCTTCCAGCTGCACGTCGGTCCACGACGCTTCCACCGCCGCGGGGGTCTCTTTCGGCTTCATCATTGCCGACGGTGTCGCAGATTTCGGTTTCATCTCTTTGCCACGCATATACCAGGCGAGAGCAAGCAGTGCCGCGGTAAACAGCAGGAACACCAGGTTTGGCATGCCCGGCACCAGGCCCAGCAGCCCCAGTACACCCGCACTCAGCATCATCACGCGCGGGTTGTTGAACAGCTGGGTCACCATCTGTTCGCCAACGTCCTGCTCGGTCGCCACGCGGGTCACAATGACACCCGCTGCGGTGGAGATCACCAGCGCCGGGATCTGTGCCACCAGACCATCACCAATGGTCAGCAGGGTGTAGGTTTCCGCCGCATGACCCACGGCCATATCGTGCTGCAACACACCGACCATCAGGCCGCCGATAACGTTGATCACCATGATCATAATGCCGGCGATGGCATCACCGCGCACGAACTTACTCGCACCGTCCATCGAACCGTAGAAGTCTGCTTCCTGGGTCACTTCGGCACGACGTTTCTTGGCTTCATCTTCGCCAATCAGACCGGCGTTGAGGTCGGCGTCGATCGCCATCTGTTTGCCGGGCATCCCGTCGAGGACAAAACGCGCACCTACTTCCGCAATACGCCCGGCCCCCTTAGTGATAACCATAAAGTTGATAATCACCAGGATAATAAACACCACGATACCGATGGCGAAGTTACCGCCGACCAGGAAGTGGCCGAAGGCTTCCACCACCTGCCCTGCCGCCGCTGCACCGGTATGCCCTTCCATCAGGATAATACGGGTAGAGGCAACGTTCAGCGCCAGACGGAGTAAGGTAGAGAACAGCAGAATGGTCGGGAATGCGGCAAACTCCAGCGTGCGCTGGGTGAACATCGCCACCAGCAGCACCATAATCGACAGCGCGATATTGAAGGTGAACAGCAGGTCCAGAATAAATGGCGGTAATGGCAGAACCATCATCGACAGAATCAGCAGGATCAGTACCGGTCCTGCCAGTACCTGCCACTGCGTGTCTTTGAAGTTGCCCGGTAACCGTAATAAGGAGGCCAGATTAGCCATCAGTTTTCTTCTCTCCAGCAAAGTCCAGTGCTTCCGGCACCGGCAAACGTTCAGGTTTCTTCGGCTTCAAACCGCCCTCGATTTTCCAGCGCCGCAGTTGCCATACCCAGGCAAGCACTTCCGCCACCGCGGCATACAGCGCGCCGGGGATATGCTGCCCAATCTCGGTATGACGATACAGCGCACGCGCCAGCGGCGGCGCTTCGAGAATCGGGATGCGGTTTTCATTACCAATTTCACGGATGCGCAACGCAATCTCGCCCGCCCCTTTCGCCAGCACTTTTGGCGCACTCATTTTCTTGTCGTCGTACTGCAACGCGACAGAGTAGTGGGTCGGGTTGGTGACAATGACATCGGCTTTCGGCACATCCGCCATCATGCGACGACGCGCCGCGGCGCGCATCTGCTGACGAATACGGTTCTTAACGTGCGGGTCGCCTTCGTTTTCTTTATATTCGTCACGGATTTCCTGCCGTGACATACGTAAATTTTTGAAGTAGCTGTACAGCTGCCAGAAGACGTCAAACCCCACCATCGGGATCAGCCCCAGCAGGACCAGTATGGCGCACATGGCAATCATATTCAGGCCATGTGCCAGTGCGGTGACCGGCGATTCGGTAATCAGACGCAGCATCTCTGGCCATTTGCTCCACAGATACCAGCCTGCGACGCAACCGACCAGCACCGCTTTCAGTACCGCTTTCAGCAGCTCGGCCCAGGCCTGCGCACTGACCATGCGCTTCAGCCCTTTCAGTGGGTTCATCTTGCCGAAGTCAAATTTCAGTGACTTACCGCTCAGCACAATACCGCCGAGCATCATCGGCGCAGCAATCGCCACAATCACCAGCCCCATCATCAGGGGCAGTACTGCCCATACTGCAGCCCCCAGCAGGGCGCTGATATGACGCACAATGCGTTTGTCATCGCTGACCATGCCATGGTCAAAATTGAGCCCGGACGCCACCATGGCGGATAACTGGTGCGCCATCGATTCACCGCCCATCCAGAGGATCATCACGCCCGCCAGCAGCATCAGCAAAGAGGTTAACTCGCGCGAACGCGGGATCTGCCCCTCATCTCGTGCTTTTTGCAATCGGTGGGCTGTGGCGGATTCTGTTTTTTCCTCATCGCTGTCTTGAGACACGGCAACTTACCCTGCACGCGGAATTTCAGACATTAGCATGCCAAAATCGCGTCGGGCTGATAGCGGGAGAAGAGAAAGAAAATAGCGGTTATTTTGCGGATGGAAGGAAAGAACACCGGAAACGCCATATCGCGTTCCCGGTGAGGATTCGTGCGGGAGCGGCGCGAACACCGCTCCTGAGCTTAGAACCCGAGGCTATCCAGCAGATCGTCAACCTGGTCCTGGTTCGCGACCACACCCGGTGCATCGCTATGAATTTGTGGACCATTCAGCAGGCTGGCGCTGTCTTTCTTAGGATGACGCTGATCTTCAGGAATGTTGTCGATCAGCACCATCAGCAGCTGGCGTTCAATTTCCTGCACCACGTCCATCATGCGCTTGATCACCTGACCGGTCAGATCCTGGAAATCCTGCGCCATCATAATTTCCAACAATTGTGAGTTGGTAAATGACGTGTGGGTCGGCACCTCTGCCAGATAACTGCGGGTATCCGAAACCAGTGAACGGGCATCAGTCAGTTCGATAGGATTTTCAAACCACTCATCCCAGCGTCCTTTCAGTGCTTTTGCACCGTTCTCTAACTCCGTCTGGCGCGGCTGTGAAGCCTCCACACAGTTAAGGGCACGTTCTGCCGCCTGCCCGGTCATCTGCACTACATAGTCAAGACGATCACGGGCATCCGGAATCGCTTCTGCTGCTTCAGCAATTGCTTTATCGAGGCCAAGCTCGCGCAGACTGTCACGCAGCATGCGCGTCAGTGAGCCAATCTGCGTGATAATATCCTGAGAAGGCGCGGTATTAGTTGGTTTCGGAAGTTCGCTCATCACGTCCCCTTACATACCCAGTTTTTCGAAGATTTTACCTAACTTCTCTTCAAGGGTTGCAGCTGTAAATGGTTTCACTACATAGCCGCTGGCACCCGCCTGCGCGGCAGCAACAATGTTCTCTTTCTTGGCTTCTGCCGTTACCATCAGAACAGGTAACTTCGACATCGCACCATCAGCACGAATAGTCTTCAGCAGTTCCAGACCGTCCATATTCGGCATGTTCCAGTCGGAAATGACGAAATCGAAACCGCCCGCCTTCAGTTTATTCAGTGCATCTGCACCGTCTTCCGCTTCTTCAACGTTGTTGAATCCGAGCTCTTTCAGCAAGTTGCGCACAATACGACGCATCGTATTGAAGTCGTCAACCACTAAAAAGCGCATGTTTTTATCTGCCATACCTACTCCTGTGTTATCTCGACCCGCGGGACGGGCTTTCGTTAAATACGTAATGCCTGTCCGGCGCTAATTTTGGCCAGCATATGCTGGCTGATTTGGTGGAGAGCCACCACTTCACTGGCACCACCGCATGCAATTGCTTCACGCGGCATACCGAAAACCACACAACTTGCTTCGTCCTGCGCAATCGTCCAGGCGCCCGCCTGGTGCATTGTTTTTAATCCCGCGGCACCGTCGTTGCCCATGCCGGTCAGGATCACTCCCACGGCATTGCGCCCCGCGTACTGTGCAACGGAATTGAATAACACATCCACGGATGGCTTATGACGGTTAACCGGCGGCGCATCAGTGATCTTCACCTGATAGTTTGCGCCGCTGCGCGTCAGTTCCATATGCATAGCGCCGGGTGCGATATACGCATGGCCTGGCAAAATACGTTCACCATCCTCGGCCTCTTTCACGGTAATCTGACACAGTTTGTTCAGACGCTCGGCGAAAGAGCGGGTAAAGCCGGGTGGCATATGCTGCGTAATCAATAGCGCCGGACTGGTAGCCGGCAATGGCTGCAGCACATGACGAATCGCCTCAGTTCCCCCGGTTGATGCGCCGATGGCGATCAACTTTTCACTACTGAGCAGCGGGCCAGCTTTTAACATCACTGGCGGAGCGTCGCTGGTACGGACATGCAGTTTCGCGCGTGCCGCTGCACGCACTTTATCGGCAATCATCTGGCTGTACGCCAGCATACCTTCGCGAATCCCCAGCTGAGGTTTGGTGACAAAGTCAACCGCCCCCAGCTCCAGCGCGCGTAACGTCACTTCTGAGCCTTTGCCGGTCAGGGATGATACCATGACCACAGGCATCGGACGCAGGCGCATCAGCTTCTCAAGGAAATCGAGGCCATCCATCCGCGGCATTTCCACGTCCAGCGTGAGCACCTGCGGATTGTATTGCTTAATTAAATCGCGTGCTGCCAGTGGGTCGGGTGCCGTCGCCAACATTTCCATATCCGGATGACTGTTAATGATCTCCGTCATTAACTGTCGCATCAGCGCTGAGTCATCAACGCACATGACTTTGATTTTACTCATTATCTTTCCTTAGTCAGCCCATAGACCGTCTGCCCACGCAGATAGAACTCTTTGCTAATCTGGCTGAAGTTTTCAGAGTGACCCGCAAATAACAAACCTCCTGGTTTCAGCAGCGGGACAAAACGCCGCAGGATCTTCTCTTGTGTTTCTTTATCGAAATAGATCATTACATTACGGCAGAAAATCACATCAAACGGACCAGGCAATGCCCACTCCGGCGCCAGCAGGTTCAGCTGGGCATAGGTTACGCTACTGGCCAGATCCGAGCGCACACGCACCATGCCGGTGTGCGGACCCGTGCCGCGCAGGAAGAAACGCTGCAGCTGCTGTGGCGATAACGTGCGCAGCTCTTCCTGGCGATAAATCCCTGACTGTGCCTTCTCCAGCACCTGAGTATCGATATCTGTTGCATGCACCTGAAACTTACCCGGCCCCGCTCCCAGCGTTTCCGCCAGGGTCATGGCGATCGAATACGGCTCTTCGCCGGTTGACGCCGCGGTACTCCAGACATTAAAGCTGCCATTGCGCTTCTTCGCCTGCTCCGCCAGGATCGGGAAGTGGTGCGCCTCACGGAAAAAGGCCGTCAGGTTGGTGGTCAGCGCGTTAATAAACGCCTGCCACTCTGCGCTGTTGGGATCATGTTCCAGCAGCGCCAGATAACGACCGAAGTCATCAATATTCAGCGTCCGCAGACGCCGTACCAGGCGGTTATAAACCATCTCTCGCTTATGATCGGCGAGGACGATGCCAGCCCGCTGGTAAATTAACTGGCTGATACGCTTAAAGTGCGTATCGGATAACGGCAGACGCTGCACCATTTGAGTCAGCAATGTGGCGTTATCGGGCGGTGCCTGCAACGTCGATTTTTTCATCTAAGACCACCGGACAAAAGGCTGATTAAGGGGTTAATAAGGTGTCACTTTCCCGCGTTGCCACACGGGTGAGCCTGAAAGCCGTGGCAACTTCACCAGCATCGAACGTGAAACGTGCGACGGCCTGGGTAAGATGCTCCGACTGAGCTTCAAGCGCCTCGGTGGCGGCTGCCGCTTCCTCTACCAGCGCGGCGTTCTGTTGCGTGACCTGATCCATCTGGCTGACCGCGAGAGCGACCTGTTCGATGCCACGACGTTGTTCATCGGACGCCGACGCAATTTCCCCCATAATGTCGTTTACACGCGTCACTGACTGAACAATCTCGTCCATGGTTTCCCCGGCAGACGCGACCAGCGTCGACCCCTAGTCTACCCGGTTGACGGACTCTTCAATCAATACTTTGATTTCTTTGGCGGCCTGCGCGCTGCGCTGCGCCAGACTGCGCACTTCACCGGCGACCACGGCGAAACCGCGCCCCTGCTCACCGGCTCGCGCGGCTTCCACCGCGGCGTTCAGCGCCAGAATATTGGTCTGGAAGGCAATGCCGTCAATCACGCTGGTGATATCACCGATCTTGCGTGAACTGGTGGCAATCTCATGCATGGTCGCCACCACGTTATTAGTTAACGTACCGCCTTTATGTGCCGTGGTTGATGCTTCACGCGCCAGCTGCGAAGCCTGACGGGCATTCTCGGCATTGCCGGTTACCGTCGCGGTCAGCTGCTCCATACTGGCGGCAGTCTGCGCCAGTGAGGCCGCCTGCTCTTCGGTACGGGAAGATAAATCGTTGTTGCCCGATGCGATTTCACGAATCCCCACCTGCATGCTCTGCGAACCATAGCGCACCTGCACCACGGTATCCGCCAGCCTGTTCTGCATCTCTTTCAGATCGTTAAACAGCTGACCAATTTCGTTGCTGCCGCCTTCATCAATGGTGCCGCCGAGGTTGCCAGAGGCGATGCGGTCGAAATGGCGACGCATACGCGCCAGTGGCGAAATCAGAGCCTGTCTGCTCCACCACATCGCGCTGGCGGTGACCAGCAGCGACAGCAGCACGGCGCAGATAAAAATCCACTTCGACTGGCTGTAGAAACCGGAGCTCTGATCTTTCGCATGCGCCAGGATGCCGTCGATATGCGCCATCATGTCGTTATACTTTGCCAGGAAATCATCCTGATATTTCTGCGTCGGTGAATCGAGAAACGCCTGCACGTTGCCCTCTTTCAACCAAGCAATCAGACGCGCCAGCTCCTGTTGATAGTTCTCTGAACTGGTCTTCATGGCAGTAATCAGTTGCTGCTCTTCCGCGCTGGTAGCCGGAATAGCGAGAAAACGCTGGAAGCTCTTGTTCGCGGCGTCCAGATCCTGCTGTGCGCTGCTCATCAGGCCCAGTACTTTGTCACGCGGTGCCTGCATCACCGCACGCGTACCGGCACGGCTGGTGGTGATACGGGTGCTCAGCAGAGATGCCCAGCTTTCGCTGAGTGCATCACGCTGCTGGCTGCTGGTTTCAACCTGATGCAGGTTATTCACATCCAGACGAAAAGAGTTAAATGACAAACCGCTGCTGACGATCTGCATCAGACAGAATGTCGCCAGGATAAAAATCAATGCTGCTGAAACGCGAATACGGCTTAACATTTAACGCCTCCCGGTGTGCCGCCCAATCTGGGCGTCAGAAAGTGGTTCAATCAGAATGTTTCCCAGTTGCTGTCATCCTTCGCGCTGGCCTTAACGAACACGCTGGCAGGGGCAGCAATCATTGCGGGTTTATTTGCTGTAATATTGTTAACGGCGCGATTCGGAATTTCTTTACGAATTCTGAATACCGCCACAGCCTGAGACAGTCGGCTGGCCTGTGATTCCAGCGCGGCTGCGGCACTGGCAGACTCTTCCACCAGCGAGGCGTTCTGTTGCGTCACGCGATCCATTTCCGTTACCGCCTGGCCCACCTGGTCGATACCGCGGCTCTGCTCATCAGAAGCCGAAGCGATTTCGCCCATGATATCGGTCACGCGGGTTACCGCGCCGACGATGTCATTCATGGTTGAACCTGCGGTTTCCACCAGTGCAGAACCGGTATTCACCCGGCTTACCGAGTCTTCAATCAGGCTCTTAATCTCTTTCGCGGCGTTGGCACTGCGCTGCGCCAGGCTGCGGACTTCACCGGCGACCACGGCAAAACCACGGCCCTGCTCACCGGCACGGGCCGCTTCAACCGCGGCGTTCAGTGCCAGAATGTTGGTCTGGAACGCAATGCCGTCGATCACACTGATAATGTCAGCGATTTTCTTCGAGCTGCCGGCGATTTCAGACATGGTTTTCACCACGCCATCAACAACATGACCGCCTTTCTGCGCAGTTTCTGACGCGTTCAGCGCCAGCTGTGACGCCTGGCGGGCGTTTTCGGCGTTCTGTTTCACCGTCGCGGTCAGCTGTTCCATACTGGCAGCAGTCTGTTCCAGCGAAGCGGCCTGCTCTTCGGTACGGGCAGAGAGATCGTTGTTACCGGCAGAGATTTCGCTGGCGCCGGTGAAGATGGCGTCAGAACCGTCACGCACATCACTCACGGTACGCACCAGTTCCTGTTGCATATGCTGGACGCTGGAGAGCAGCTGACCGATTTCGTTCTGGCTTTCCACGTGAATGCGCTGGGTTAAATCACCCGCCGCGATATGCTTGATATGACCGATAGCGGACTGCAATGGCTGAATAAGAATACGTTGCAGACCAAACCAGCACAGCACGATAACAAACAGTACCAGTACCATCACGCTGCCGAGGATCCACATCATCTGCGCGTAGGCCGCTTCGTTTTCTTTCGCACCTTCAGCTGTCAGTTTCGCCTGGGCTTCACGCCACTCGCGATAAGCTGCCTGCATATCATTTTGTTTCTGCTCGATATTCAGACCAAACATCTCTTTTAGTTGATTATTAGTCATCATCTCCAGCATCTGCTGCAAGTTACTGCTGTAAATCGCGTAATTCTCTTCCAGTTTTTTCGTCAGGTTCTCATCCAGACCTGGAGTATTTGGCAGCGCTTTATACTGGGCATAAAACTTATTTGACTCTTCCAGCTGCTTTTTACCCAGCTGATACAACGCCGCCAGCGATGACGTGTCGTTAGTCTGCATACGCAGCATGCCACGGTTGGCGATGGTACGGGTCTGGCCCAGACCAATCCACGCATCCGTCAGGGTGGCGACGTTCTGGCTGGAGGTCTGCGCCACGGAAAAGTTATTTTTGTCATTATTTAATGCACTGAAGAACAGTCCACCGGAGACTAACTGCAGGGCACCAAAAATCACCAGCACCAGAATTAAACTGGTGACTACTTTGATACGTTTAAACATATTTACCCTTGGTATATAAATGTGACAGGTGAATGAACAAAATGATTATCGGAATCGCGATGATATTTCTGTATAGGTCTGGAATAAATTAATTAAAGAAAGTAACTACCTGGCGGATTCAAGTTCGAAGTGCAACGCTAAGCCGCCTGTCTTCACTCTGCAAAGACCACTGAAGGCTGCCGGAACCC
>NZ_CBFFRK010000033.1:0-36547 GCF_965644245.1 Erwinia sp. V71 | reverse complement strand
GATTCAGGCAACCGTCTGTGGTGTTTGCAGAGCTAAGATTGGCGGCTTAGCGTTGCACTTCGGAGTTGAATCCGCCATTGTCATTTCGAATCCACCGTATCATGTTTCCTGCCTGAAAAAAGACAAAAGAGATATCGGCAAAGGCGGACTAATAGTTAATAAGATTTATGTATATTCAGGCGACATTTTGAAATTACATTCATACCTCTTAACTAAGTCACTGTTTCCAAATCATTGTGAGATACGCAGAGCAGTGTACTACCGATGATGAATTTTCTTTGCGGCAACGCTATCGCACATGCCAGCAGGAGGTTATGCTCTTCCGGTTGTTTTAGTCAGGAGATGTGATGAACAATCTGGAAAATCTGACCGCCATGGTAATTTTTGCGCGGGTAGTGGAAACCCTCAGCTTTACCCAGGCCGCGCGCTCGTTACGGTTGTCGAAATCCTCCGTCAGCCGCGAAATCGCCCAGCTGGAAGTGCGGCTTGGCGCACAGTTGCTGCAGCGCACGACACGCAGCATCGAAGTGACGGAAACCGGCGTCAGTTATTACCAATATTGCTCACGCATTCTTAATGAAGCGAAAAGTGCGGAACGCTTTATCCGTATTCTGCATGAAGAGCCGATGGGCAATTTACAGCTGATGGCACCGGTGACGTTCGGCTGTCAGTGCGTGGTGCCGGTACTGAACAGCTTTATCAGCGGCAATATTCATGTCAGTGTCGATCTCGACTTAACTGACAGGCCAGTGAATATGGCGGAAGATCCGTATGATGTGGCGATTTTGATTGAGCGTGATGCGCCTGATTATCCGCAGGTCAGACCGCTGGTGGATATTACCTGGGGGCTGTACGCCACGCCGGACTATCTGCGCCAGTTCCCGCCGATTGAAAAACCGCAGGATCTGCCGCGCTACGACTACATTCTGTTCCGTGGTCCGGCGCATACCATCTCACTGCCCTTCCGCAAAGAGAAACAGAAGCTGGATATCGACGTGCGCAGCCGTTTTCGTGCCAATAACAGCGTAGCGCTGTTAAGCTCGGCGCTGGCAGGCAGCGGTATTGCTTATCTGCCCGATTATATGACCCAGGAGGCGCTGGCCAATGGCAAACTGATCCGCCTGCTGCCCGGCTGGCGGATGGATACTTACCATGCCTGGATGCTGGTGAAGGAGCAAAGCAGCCTGTCGCCACATGTGCGCCGCTTTGCCAGTGCATTGCAGGAAAGGCTGCGGCGGGAGATGAACTGAGTTCTTCGCATGATTGTCATCGCACAGTAATCAAACCGTCATGCGGGCTGATTACTGTCGCGATAAAACATCCGGAGAAAAGCCCGTGTTTACTATCGAAACTGTATTGCATGACCTGAATCCCCACCGCACTACCCCTGGCTGGCAAAAAAGCATTCTGCGTTTACTCCTCAACGAAAAAGAATTTCAGCAATTCAACCAACGCAACCGCCACCTGAAAGGGCTGGATATGGTCGAGCAGGTACTGGAATACCTCGATGTCCGCTGTGAACTGAGCGAACGCGACCTGGAGCAAATCCCCAGTCAGGGACCGGTGGTGATTGTCGCCAACCATCCGCTGGGCACGGTCGATGGTATGGCGCTGCTGCATGCCGTGTCGCAGGTACGGCGCGATGTCAAAATCGTCACCAATCGCCTGCTGAACTGCCTTGAATCACTGCGCAGCCTGATGGTGCATGTGGATAATATGGGCAACCGCACCAACCGCCGCCAGGTGGAGCAGATGCAGGATCAGCTGGAAAACCAGGGCGTACTGATTTTCTTCCCGGCAGGCGAAGTCTCACGCTTTGGCAGCAAAGGGATTAAAGATGGTAAATGGAGCCACGGTTTTATTCGTCTTGCCGCCCGCTACCGTGCGCCAGTGGTGCCGATTCATGTTTCCGGCCGCAACAGCAGCCTGTTCTACCTCACCTCGATGGTTTACCAGCCACTGTCGATGCTGCTGCTGGTGCGCGAGATGTTTAAACACCGCGGCACACGGCTGAAACTGAAAATCGGCGCACGGATTCCTTATGCCAGCTGGCATGACGGCCATACACCAGCAAAAGAGCTGGCAGCACGCTTCCGCCGTCATCTGTACCGTCTCGCCAGCGGAAAATCAGCGCTGTTCCAGACTGAACCGGCGATTGCGCGTGCGGAAGATCGTGCGGTGCTGAAACGCGCACTGGCTGAATGCGAAGTGCTGGGCAAACTGCCTGACGGCAAAGTGATCTATCTTTACCGCCGTAACGGGGAAGATTATGTGCCGATTCTGCGTGAACTGGGTCGTTTGCGCGAAATCGCTTTCCGCGCGGTCGGTGAAGGCAGCGGGAAACGTCGTGACCTCGATGATTACGACGACGACTATTATCACCTGATCCTGTGGGATCATGAGGCACTGGATATTGTCGGCGCTTACCGCTTCCTGCCGACGGCGGAGCAGCTGGAACGTAAAGGCGTGGATGGCATTTACAGCCAGAGCCTGTTCCACTATGACCACCAGATGCACCCGGTGCTGATGCAGGGTATTGAGCTGGGACGCAGCTTTATCCAGCCTGCCTACTGGGGCAAGCGTGGTCTCGACTATTTATGGATGGGGATTGGTGCTTACCTGGCGAAATACCCGCAGTACCGCTATCTGTTCGGGCCGGTATCGATTTCTGGCGGCCTGCCGCTGGCGGCGCGCGATCTGCTGGTGGCCTTTTATCGCCTCTATTTTGCCCCGTCTCTGCCACTGGCGACTTCACGCCGCCCGTACCCGACGTCACTGCCTTCGGTGCTGGCGCAGTTTACCGGCGATAACTATCAGGAAGATTTAAAACGTCTTAAGCGGCTGCTGAGTAACCTCGGCACCGGTATTCCGCCGTTGTATAAACAATACTCCGAGCTCTGTGAGCCGGGCGGCGTACAGTTTATCGACTTTGGCAGCGACCCGGATTTCAATAACTGTATCGATGGTCTGGTACTGGTCGACCTGACACAGCTGAAAACCTCACGTTATGAGCGTTATATTGCGGTGCATCTTGCTGATAGCGACAGCACGGATGCGATGCCTGAGCGCCTGGTGTCATAAGTTTTCATCCGATTTTGCCGGGGCATACCCGTTGCCCCGGCATCTGCCGCATGATGCGTAATGTGAAGTCCGCTGGTACTGCTGCCTCGCTTTTATTGTTACCTTTAGTCGGCATTATCACTTGCCAATGCGCCAAACCTGAACAATATTTAAGCTATTGTTTCCACACTTTATTACACCATAACGCCTGATACCGTGTATAAAGCCTCTCTTCTTTGTTGCTGCCTGTTAAGCAGCAGCTGTGCACTCACTGCCAGCGATAACACGACGACAGCAAACCAGCCAATAATGCTGGCTGACTGTCCTGCACCTTTACCACAGCAGGTCAATGCGCTGGTTAGTCCCTTAATGCACAATCAGCAGACTCGCGGCGTCGCCATTGGTGTACTGACATCCAATGGCCAGCGCCATATTTTTAGTTACGGTGTCACAGGTGACACGCAGAATACGCCAGTCAGCGGTAATACACTGTTTGCCGTCGGTTCACTCACGAAGAGTTTTACCGCGGAAACCCTGGCGCTGCTGGCTGAACGGGGAGAACTGGGCTGGAACGATACGCTGCAGCAACGCGTGGGGGATAAAATATGGCTGAGCAATGATGCACAACGCATCACCCTGCTGCAGCTTGCCACTCACAGCGCCGGGCTGCCACCACAAGGCGCCAGCAATGCACCTTCCGATGAGAATATCGACAGCGGTGACTTTCTGGAGTATTTCGGTGAATTCAACACACCCCCACAGCCTGCTGTGACGGAATCCAGCCTCGGTTATGCAATGCTTAATCTGATTATTACCCTGCACAGCCTGCGTACCGTGCAGGATATCGCCAGCCAGCAGATTATCGCACCACTCAAGCTGCAGCACACCGGCTACCAGCCGCAAACGTTACCCGGTTATCTGCAGCGGGCAGTCGGCCATCACGGCAATTCCCCCATCGCAGTACAGAACAGGCCGTTCTCCGGCTATATGGTGGCGACCAATGGATTGTGGTCCAGTGCTAATGACCTGCTCACGTATCTGACAGCGCATCTTTATGGCAGCGGCGATCGTGCTCTCGATCGTGCTTTTGCCGACGCCACCCGTGTACACCCGACAGCCGGTGATGCTACCGCGCTGGCATGGCGCAGTCAGCGTATTAACGGGCAGACGATTGTTTATCAGTCAGACAGTAGTGGTGGCTTTAGCAGTTACATCGGCATGAATTTACAGCGGAAGGATGCGGTGGTAGTTATGCAGAACAGTTCCGCCAGCCAGAATAATATCGGGCAATCCCTGTTGCTGAGTCTGGCGGCAGAGGAGAATTGTGGTACAACAGGCAGCAAAAAACAGGGGCGATAATCATCGCCCCTGCTCGTTACAGCTTCACCGCCGCAAAGTGCTGCTGCGGATTAGCAATTCCTTCCTGCGCCGCCACCAGCTGCAATTCATATTCACCCATCTCATGGGTTTTAATCATCACTTCATACACCGCCGCAGTGACATGTTCCAGCGCCTGCTGCAACGGCACGCCATGCAGCAGATTGACCAGCAGCAGACCGCTGGTTAAATCGCCGACGCCGACCGGCTGCCGCACACCGAAATCCACCAGCGGACGACTGATATGGAACGCTTCCTCTGCGGTGACCAGCAGCATTTCAAAACGGTCACTGCGATAACCCGCGCGTGACAGGTGCTTCACCAGCACCACTTTGGGTCCTTTGGCGATGAGATCGCGCGCGGCACTCACCGCCTGCTCAACGCTGGCGATAGTTTGCCCACTCAGCATTTCCAGCTCCAGCAGATTAGGCGCGACAATGTCACTGGCTGGCAGCGCGGCTTTGCAATGAAACTCCGCCACACCCGGCGCAACGATGCAGCCCTTTTCCGGATGTCCCATCACCGGATCACAGAAATACCACGCATTCGGGTTAGCGGCTTTCACCTGGCTGACAATCTGCAGGATATGTTCACCCTGCTCGGCGGAACCGAGGTAACCACTCAGCACCGCATCACAGGTTTTCAGCCGATCGATATCGCCAATCCCTTTAACAATATCAGTCAGATGTGATGCCGGCATCACCGAACCCGTCCAGTGGCCGTACTGGGTATGATTGGAAAACTGTACCGTATTCAGCGGCCAAACGTTTGCGCCCATACGGCGCATGGGAAATTCAGATGCACTGTTGCCAGCATGCCCGAATACCACATGCGACTGGATAGAAAGGATATTTTTCATTATCGGAACCTGCACAGCCTTGCCAAAGAAGAGGAGCGAGGGGGCGAGGTTACCCGCGCCCCGGGGACATCTTGCTATTATTTATTTCCAGCTCACCAGGCAGTAGTGCTTCTTGCCACGGCGCAGCAGGGTAAAGCGGCCAAACAGCTTGTCGCTGTCGCTGAAACGGTATTCCGCATCAGACTGTTTCTCACCGTTGACGGTGACCGCATTTGAACCAATCATGGTACGCGCCTGACCACGGGAAGGCACCAGCTCAGCATTCACCAGCGCCTGCTGCAGATCGTCTTCTGCTGCCAGTTCAATGGTCGGCATGCCGTCCTGCGCCAGCTGCTCGAAGTCCGCTTCGGTCAGTTCACTCACCGCACCCGAGAACAGGCTCTGGGTGATGCGCTGTGCAGCCTGCAAACCTGCATCGCCATGCACCAGACGGGTCACCTGCTCTGCCAGTACATACTGCGCACGCGGGGCTTTACCGCTGTTTTTATCTTCTTCTTCCAGTGCATTGATCTCTTCAATGCTCATAAAGGTGAAGAATTTCAGGAAGCGATAGACGTCAGCATCCGCGGTATTGATCCAGAACTGGTAGAACTTGTACGGGCTGGTTTTCTTCGCGTCGAGCCACACTGCGCCACCTTCGGTTTTACCGAATTTGGTGCCATCTGCTTTGGTGATCAACGGCACGGTCAGACCAAATACCTGGTTCTGGTGCAGACGACGGGTCAGATCGATACCGGAGGTGATGTTGCCCCACTGGTCGGAACCACCAATCTGCAGTTCAACCTTGTGGCGCTCATTCAGGCAGGCGAAGTCATACCCCTGCAGCAGGTTATAAGAGAACTCGGTGAACGAGATCCCTTGGTCGTCACGATTCAGACGCTGTTTCACCGCTTCTTTGTTAATCATCTGGTTAACAGAGAAGTGTTTGCCGATATCACGCAGGAAGGTCAGCACATTCATGCCACCGAACCAGTCGTAGTTATTCGCGGCAATCGCGCTGTTATCGCCACAGTTAAAATCGAGGAAAGGGGCAACCTGGTTGCGGATCTTTTCCACCCATTCATTAACCGTGTCAGTGGTATTCAGTTTGCGTTCTGCTGCTTTGAAGCTTGGGTCGCCAATCAGACCGGTCGCGCCACCTACCAGCGCAACAGGTTTGTGTCCGGCGTCCTGAAAGCGTTTCAGGCAAAGCAACGGCACCAGATGCCCCAAATGCAAGCTGTCAGCGGTCGGATCGAAGCCGCAATAGAGTGCGATTGGCCCTTGCGCCAGTCGTGCTGCTAACGCATCCTCATCCGTTACCTGGGCGACAAGGCCCCGCTCTTGCAATTGTTTAATCAGGTTACTGCTGGCCATCAAAGACTCCATGTAGAAACGACTGCACCTATGCTGGTACACAGCTTTCCGCTGACTCGCGGAAGAAAATCGGCATATAGAATAAAGCGCTGACGCCCGTAGCACCAGCGCTTATCAGGGAGATTTGGCAAATTTAAGGTGCAAGACGGTCGATTTTCCAGCCTTCGCCGTCACGCTGGTAGATAAAGCGGTCATGCAGACGGTGTTCACCGCCCTGCCAGAACTCCATCGACTCGATTTTAATGCGGAATCCGCCCCAGAAGCTCGGCAGCGGGATCTCTCCCTGCTGGAATTTCTGTTTCAGTTCGAGGAATTTACTTTCCAGCACGCCACGCGCCGAGATTCGGCTCGACTGTTTTGATACCCAGGCGCCAATCTGACTGTCACGCGGGCGGCTGTGGAAATATTTCATCACCTCCAGCGCCGACAGTTTCTCCACGCTGCCCAGCACCATCACCTGACGCTCCAGCATATGCCACGGGAACAGCAGACTGATGCGCGGATTGTGCTCCAGTTGCTGCGCTTTGCGGCTGCCCAGGTTGGTGTAAAACACCATACCGCGTTCATCGTAATGTTTCAGCAACACGATGCGCTGATACGGCTGTCCGCGCTCATCCACCGTCGCCACACTCATTGCGGTGGCATCAGGTAACTGAGCCTCGCAGGCCTGACGCAACCAGTTCTCAAACAGCGCCAGCGGTTGCTCTGGCAGATCTTTACGGCGCAGCCCGCCACGGGTGTATTCACGGCGCAGATGGGCAATCTGTTGCAGGTTATCGCTATCAGTCATAAAAAGGCTTCAGATAAAAACAAAGGGTGCAGCCATTGTGCGCTTCACCCTGATGAACTTCAACGGGTTAACGGGCGGACTGTAACAGGCAGTCGCTGATAATGATGTTGTCATTGCGCTGAATAAACGCGCCATCGCCTTTCGACCAGAACGTGTAGTGGCCGTCACTGTAACGTGTCCCGGATGCAGCAGGTTGCTGCTGCAACGTCAACGCTTCGCCATCGAGAATCAGACTGACCTGCTGTTTGCTGTTGTTCAGCTTCACGGTCAGCGGCAAAGTGCCGCAGGTATAGTGCAGCGTCTTCATCTCATCGGCGGGCTGGCGCAGGCCGCAGCCTGCCAGTAAGGTCAGCGTTGCCGCGGCGATAATGAATTTTTTCATCATTTACTCCTTATACAGAGGGTTGGCGGGGAAGATCGCCCCCAGCACACTGGCACGGCTGGCACCGGTCACCGATGGCAGGTTGCCCGGCAAACCAGACAGGGTGCGATACGCCAGCCAGGCAAACGCCAGGCCCTCCATATCGTCACCGCTGATCCCCATCCTGTCGGTGGTGATGACTTCAATGCCCGCCAGATGTGCCGCCAGGCGCGCCATTAACAGCGGGTTACGGCCACCGCCGCCGCACACCAGCAGACGGTCACAGCCGCCGCTCAGCAGCACCTGTTGCGCAATCGTGGTGGCAGTAAGTTCCACCAGCGTGGTCTGCACATCCTCTGCCGCCAGCCCCGGCATGGCCTGCAGATGCTTCTCCAGCCAGCCAAGGTTAAAGTATTCACGTCCGGTGCTTTTCGGTGCCGGCAGCGCAAACCAGGGGTCGGCGAGCATCGCCTGCAGTAAAGGCGTCACCACCTGCCCACTGGCAGCCCATGCGCCATCTTTGTCATAGCCTTCACCACGCTGGCGCCAGATCCAGGCATCCATCAGCATATTGCCGGGGCCGGTATCATAACCACGCACGGGTGTACCCGGGATCAGCAGCGACAGATTGGCGATACCGCCAATGTTCAGCACCATACGTCGTTCGCTGGCATGCATCAGTAAGGCCTGATGAAATGCCGGCACCAGCGGTGCGCCCTGGCCACCGAGCGCCATATCACGCCGGCGGAAATCCCCCACTACCGTAATCCCGGTGGCCGCGGCGATTTGATTGTTATCGCCAATCTGCAGGGTATTTGGTGCGTCGCCAAGCGGTTCATGCCACACCGTCTGACCGTGGCAGCCGATGGCAGTAATATCTGACGCCTCCAGTCCTTGCTGCTGCATCATGGTGAGTATCGCCTCGGCAAACAGACGACCCAGGCGGGTATCCAGCTGTCCCAGTTGTGACAGCGTGAGTGACTGTCCCTGACAAATCGCCAGAATTTGCTGGCGTATGTCAGCCGGAATCGGATGGCTGTAGCTGGCCTGCTGCGCCACCATCGTCTGGTCGATTGCCGCCAGCACCACATCCACCCCATCAAGGCTGGTGCCGGACATCACGCCAATAAAACGTCCTGATTTCATTTACACGCCTTATTTTTGAGGCCGCAGAGCACGCGGCTTTGCTTCAGTCTGGCAAAAATAATCCGCTAATCCTATGATTAGTTATCGTTTTTTGACGCAGGTAGCGCTTTTTCAGCCGATTCTGCCATTTTACGACGCTGATTGAATATTGGTTTATCCGCTGCCCGCTATGCTGCGCGCGTCGCCTTTTTCGATTAAAATCCGTATCAGGCCAGACTTGTGCCATATACTATGGTTATGGCGGGCTGCCCTCAGGCGCAAAGATTAAGTAATTAAGGAGCTTCACAATGATCAAGCGTTTATTTGTCGTGGCATTAGCCGGGATGACGCTGGCGGGATGTACCAATACAGACACCCTTTCCGGTGATGTATACAGTGCCTCTGAAGCCAAACAGGTTCAAAGCGTTTCTTATGGCACCCTGGTTTCTGTGCGTCCGGTAAAAATTCAGGGCGGTGATGAAAATAATGTGATTGGTGCCATTGGTGGTGCGGTACTGGGTGGTTTCCTCGGTAACACCATCGGCGGCGGCAGCGGTCGCAGCCTCGCTACCGCGGGTGGCGCCGTGCTGGGTGGCGTCGCAGGCCAGGGCGTACAGGGTGCGATGAATAAAACCGACGGTGTGGAACTGGAAATTCGTAAAGACGACGGCAATACCATTCTGGTGGTGCAGAAGCAGGCCGCCAGCCGTTACTCTGTTGGTCAGCGTGTGATGCTGGCATCGAACGGCAGTCAGGTTACCGTTTCTCCGCGCTAAACGCGCAACATAAAAAAACCGGCGTCACTGACGCCGGTTTTTTCTCTACTGTCTATTCCGCTTTCCGGTGCAGATCCAGAATATTCTTTTCCAGCCGCGCAATCAGCGTCACCATCTGATTGATCTCTTCACGTGAGATACCGGCAAGAATATCATCGCGGGTGGCATCAATAACATGCTCCACTTCGCTGATAATCGGTTCTGCTTCCCTGGTCAGCTTGATGCGTTTGGCACGACGATCGTTGGCGCAGGTACAGCGGGTGATCAGTCCTTTTTCCTCGAGCTGGTCGAGCGTTCTCACCAGTGAAGGTTGCTCAATACCAATTGCTTTAGCCAGCTGAATCTGAGACTGCTCTGGCGGCAATTGATGAATGTTATGCAGTGTGACCCAATGCGTTTGGGTGAGCTCCAGCGGCTTAAGCCGTTGATCAATCAAAGCGCGCCATATGCGCACCAATCGTGCCAGGTACGTTCCTAGTGGCGTATCCATTTCATCTCCTTATAATTAGCTTGCTAGCTATCAAGCTTGATTCTAGCCTATTCTGCGAGTTTACGGGACAAAATACAAATTCCCGGCTAACACTCTGTGTCAGCAGCGTGTAAATCCGTCTGCCTCGTAGGCCTCGCGCGGAATAGCTTCGCCTGCCAGCTGCTTCATTTCCTTATGTTGTCGCCTCATAGGTTGGGCTGATCGGCGTCAACAACCTATTGCACCACAAAATATCGCACAGGGAGTTAAACGAAGGGTAAATAAATCGCGGGAGAACTCATGATCGGGAGTGATGGTACAGAAACTGACCCGCACAGCAGTGTGCGGGTCATGGCAGATCACTGAATAACGCCGCAGGCAAGGCGTTCACCGCCACCGCCCAGTGGCTGAGGATGATCCGAGTGATTATCACCGCCCGCATGCACCATCAGCGCTTTACCGGCGATTTGTGCCAGATGCTTAATTCGCGGTGCCAGCAGCGGATAGGTTGCGTTGCCATCACTGGTGACCACCAGTGCCGGCAGATCGCCTAAATGCCCTTCCTGATAAGGTCCGAGGTGCTTAGCGGTCTTGCCGGGATCAAGATGGCCGCCTGCGGCTCCCGCCGCCACGGTTTTCCCCCCCGGTGGTGGCAGGTTCACAGCTGCCATTGGCATGAATATGGAAGCCGTGTACACCGGGCGGCAGGCCGTGTAAATCAGGCATGAACTCCAGCCCATAGGCGGTTTCCGTAATCGTCACCTGCCCGATGGCGTCGCCCGTTCCCTGCGGCGTCACCTGGTGCAGTTCGACCTTCTCACTGGCGGCCTGTGCACCAGCACAAACCAGCAGCGCTGCGGCTGCTAACGTATAACCTTTCATTGTCGCTCCTTTACAGGGTTACCAGACCCACTAAGCCTGGTTGCTTTTGCGCGCAAGGGGCAACAAAAAAAGCGCATTTCATTCTCTGGCGCAGCCCGCTAAAACAGCGATGGCTGATCTGTCTCCTGCGGCGGCTCGTGCTTTCCGGCACGTTGCAGGCGCAGCAAACGCTGGCGGCACAGACGCAGCACCTCGCGTTTTTGCGCGTCAGTGAATTTCATCCAGTGAAAGCGTTCATCGCGGCTGCGCATGCAGCCACGGCAATAGCCGCGATCATCTGCCTGGCAGATGCCCCGGCACGGGCTTGGCACCGGGAAAAACTCAAGCTGCTCGGCCACCTGCACTCCTGATTAACAACATCATAACAACACTGATTCTATTGAAGACTGCTCAGGCGCGTTGTGCAAGCATCTGTGCGTTATTTCGCCGGAAATAATCACGTAAAGCCTGTAATGCCTGACGTGTTTTTTCCGGCACTACCCGCTCCTGCGTTAGCGCCGTCAGGCGAATCGCTGCGGGACGCCACTCCGGCAGCAGTAACATCAGCTCACCGCTGCGCAGTTTGTCCTGAACTTCGAACAGCGGCTGCAGCGAAATACCCTGTCCGGCCAGCGTGAAATCGCGCACCACGTTCATGCTGTCGCTCGACACCTGCCCTTCGGCAATACGCAGCTTCTGCGGCGGATAATGCGTATGGTGCAGTTCAATTACCCGCCCGTGATTCTGATTAACCGGAATACCGCTGATCCAGCGATGATGCACCAGATCCTGCGGCGTTTCCGGTACGCCATGCGCGGAGAGATAGCGCGGCGCGGCACAAATCACCAGCGGCCACTCGACCAGCTGATGGGCAATCAGGCTGGTATCCGTCAGCTGGCGATTGACGCGCAGCGCGATATCGATGCGATATTCAATCATATCGAGCACATTGTCGGTGGCGATAATACGCAGCTGCAGACCGGGATGTTGCTGCAGCAGCGGAGCCAGCGCCTCGCACAGCGGCTGACCACCGATGCCCACCGTGGAAGAGATACGCAACTCACCACTCAGCGTATCGCGTATCTCTGCCAGCCGTTGCCCGGCATCGTGCGCACTGCTGAGCATCGCTTCACAGCCGGGATAAAAGGCCGCACCGGCGTCTGTCAGCGTCAGTTTGCGGGTTGAACGATGCAGCAGAGGGACACCCACCGCGTTTTCCAGCTGGCGCAGATGCTGACTGACCGCCGACGGCGAAATCCCCAGCCGTCGCCCTGCCGCCGCCAGCGACCCTTCTTTCACCACCATGGCGAACACCGCCATACGATTCAGATTTTCAATCATTCGTAAGTATTACTTCATTGTGAAAGTGGCAATATGGCACTTATCGCCACTATTGTTAAGGAGTAGATTGCAATCACTGAAACGAACACTTGCAAACAAGGTGAAGAAATGAAAATTACTGTGATTGGCGCAACCGGTTTTGTCGGCCCGGAAGTGGTAAAAGAAGCGCTGGCGCGCGGCCATCAGGTCACGGCGGTTTCCCGCTCTGGCAAAAATCTGCCAGAACACGCTAGTCTGCGCGTCGCGACGGGTGATATCCATGACAGCACCTGGCTGAGCAGCGTGCTGCAGGGGCAGGATGCGGTCATCAGCGCCTATAACCCAGGCTGGGCGGAAAGCGACCTGTATGAAAAATTCACCCGTGGCAGCGAACAGATTCTGGCTGCCGTGCGCGCCGCTAACGTAAAACGCCTGCTGGTGGTCGGTGGCGCAGGCAGTCTGCAGGTGGCACCGGGTGTGGAACTGGTCGATACCGATGCATTTCCGGCCAATATCAAACCGGGTGCGCTGGGCGCGCGTGATCTGCGCAACAAACTGCAAAGCAGCGGTGCCGATCTCGACTGGACCTATCTGTCGCCTGCCGCCCTGCTGCAACCTGGCGAGAGCACGGGTCAGTTCCGCGTCGGCAGCACTGAACTGCTGATGTCCGGCGATCAGCCTGCCGCGATCAGCGTGGCGGACCTGGCCGTGGCTATCATCGATGAAATCGAAGCACCACAGCACGTGCAGAAACAGTTCACCGTGGCATATTAAGTTATCGCCGTTGAACTATCGCTGACACCGGCATCCCGCAGCAGCTGGCGCGGGATGCCGGGTGCCGCACGTGACTGCCGCTTCCTGCCGTCCCTCTCAGCCGCCTGATGAACCAAATGTGCGCCAGCGCCCTCCTCCTCTCTTGCATCAGACCAACCGGTCTATTACCCTGTGCCCCATGAATAAGACGACCCGACACGATACCTGCGAACATCTGCTCGCCACTGGCGAGGAGCTTTGCGTTCACCGCGGCTTTACCGGCATGGGGCTGAGCGAACTGCTTGCCGTAGCGCAGGTGCCGAAGGGATCGTTTTATCACTACTTCCGTTCCAAAGAGGCGTTTGGCGTGGCGATGCTGGAGCGTTATTTTGCTCACTACCATCATCAGGTGCGTACTTTTCTGGAACAGGATGAGCAGCATCCACGCCAGCGTCTGCTGGAATACTACCGACTGGCGTATGAGCGTTTCTGCCAGGACGGCGCGTTTGCCGCCTGTCTGTCAGTAAAATTGTCGGCGGAAGTGTGTGATCTGTCAGAACCGATGCGTGTGGCACTGGATCAGGGCTCACAGGCAATTATTGCTGCACTGGCGGCGACATTGCGTCGTGCAGAGCAACAGGGTGAAGTGCGTCTCAGCGCCAGCGCTGAAATTACCGCGGATACCCTGTATATGTTGTGGCTGGGCGCCAGTCTGCAGTGCAAGATCCGCCGTGACAGTGCGGCACTTCGCTACGCATATGATGCTATCGAACGATTGCTGCCCGCCGCCTGATTTTTAAAAAATAACGTTACTAGTCGACCGGTCTAATACAGGAGTCTTGCAATGACAAAGCTGTTTACCCCGCTGAAAGTGGGCGCGATTACCGTCCCTAACCGTATTTTTATGGCGCCATTAACCCGTCTGCGCAGCATTGAGCCGGGCGATATCCCGACACCACTGATGGGCGAATATTATCGCCAGCGCGCCAGCTCGGGGCTGATTATCACCGAAGCGACACAGATTTCTTTCCAGGCAAAAGGTTATGCCGGTGCGCCAGGTCTGCATACCCCGGAACAAATCGCCGCGTGGAAAGCGATCAATGCCGGTATTCACGCCGAAAAGGGTCACAGCGCCGTGCAGTTATGGCACACCGGACGTATCTCTCACAACAGCCTGCAGCCAGGCCAGCTGGCACCGGTTGCCCCTTCGGCGATTGCTGCCAACACCCGTACCTCTCTGCGTGATGAGCAGGGGCGCACCATCCGTGAAGAGACATCCACGCCACGCGCGCTGGAAAAAGCCGAAATCGCCCAGATTGTGCAGGATTTCCGCCAGGCGGCGGTTAATGCCAAAGAAGCGGATTTCGACCTGCTGGAGCTGCACTCCGCTCACGGCTATCTGATTCATCAGTTCCTCTCCCCGGCCTCAAACCAGCGTACTGATGAGTATGGCGGCAGCATTGAGAACCGTACCCGTTTTGCCCTCGAAGTGGTCGATGCCGCGATTGCCGGCTGGAGCGCGGACCGTATTGGCATCCGTATTTCACCGCTTGGTCCGTTCAATGGTCTCGACAATGGCGACGATCAGGAAGAAGCCGCGCTGTACTACATCGCCGAGCTGGCGAAACGTAATCTGGCTTACCTGCATATCTCCGAGCCAGACTGGGCAGGCGGCAAACCTTACAGCGAAGCCTTCCGCAAAGCGATTCGTGCGATTTATCCCGGCGTGATTGTCGGCGCAGGCGCTTATACTGCAGAGAAAGGCGAAGAGCTGATTGCTAAAGGCCTGATCGATGCCGTCGCCTTCGGCCGCGTATATATCGCTAATCCGGATCTGGTCGCGCGTCTGCAGAAAAAAGCGCCGCTGAACGAGCCGAAACCGGAAAGCTTCTACGGCGGTGGTGCGGAAGGTTATACCGATTACCCGACCCTGTAATCGCCAGGCCGCAGAGGGATTTCTGCGGCAAAACATTAACATAGCGGTTAATCGTGGCTATACTGAGCGAACTAACCAAAGAGAGGACATTATGCGCTTACTTCATACCATGGTGCGCGTTGGCGACCTGCAACGCTCCATTGATTTCTACACCCGAGTGCTGGGTATGCGTGTGCTGCGCCAGAGTGAGAACACGGAATACAAATACACCCTCGCCTTTGTCGGTTACACCGAAGAGAGCGAAGGTGCGGTGATCGAACTGACCTATAACTGGGGCGTCGACAGCTACGATCTCGGCAATGCTTACGGTCATATCGCGCTTGGCGTGGATGATGTGGCGGCGACCTGTGACCGTATCCGTAATGCGGGCGGTAAAGTGACCCGTGAAGCGGGCCCAGTTAAAGGCGGCACCACGATTATCGCCTTTGTTGAAGATCCCGATGGTTACAAAATCGAGCTGATCGAAAACAAACAAGCCGGCCACGGTCTCGGCAACTAATGCCTGCGGGGCGTCCGCGCGACGCCCCTTCCTGATATCCCCTGCTGCAACCCCTTCTGAAATTTGCCATAATACGCGCTGCTTTTTTTCGTCAACGAGAACCCGATGTCTGAACCGAAAGAACTGAATTCCCTGTGCGACCGCTTTCGCGGCTTTTATCCGGTAGTCATTGATGTGGAAACCGCCGGTTTTAACGCCAAAACTGACGCGTTGTTAGAAATTGCTGCCGTCACCTTAAAAATGGACGAAAACGGCTGGCTGGAAAAAGACCAGACTCTGCATTTTCATGTCGAGCCATTTGAAGGTTCCATTCTCGTGCCGGAAGCGCTGGCCTTTAACGGCATTGACCCGCACAACCCGCTGCGTGGCGCAGTCAGTGAGCATGATGCGCTGCATGCCATTTTTAAGCTGGTGCGTAAGGGAATCAAAGACAATAACTGTAATCGGGCGATTATGGTGGCGCACAATGCCACTTTTGACCTGAACTTTATGAACGCCGCAGCAGAACGCGCCACACTCAAGCGTAACCCGTTCCATCCGTTTGTTACCTTTGACACCGCGGCGCTGAGCGGACTGGTGGTGGGACAAACCGTGCTGGCGAAAGCCTGTAAAGCGGCAGGTATTCCGTTTGACAGCACTCAGGCGCATTCGGCGCTGTATGACACCGAGCAAACCGCGGATCTGTTCTGTGAGCTGGTGAATCGCTGGAAACGCATGGGCGGCTGGCCACTGGCACCGCTGGCGGACGATGATGTAACGGATGAGAGCGACGCGGGCTGATAAGCGCCTTCCCCCGGCTGGCGGGAAGGAAAAACTGCGCATCGTTATAACGAAAAAAAGGCGGAGATTTTCGCCTTTTTTCATTCTGTACGTTAACGCGAATTATTCTGCGTCTTTGTGCTTCGCCGCCGTCTCTTTGATCAGCGTCTGCAGTTCACCGCGCTGGAACATCTCCACCACGATATCGCTGCCACCAACCAGTTCACCTTCAACCCACAGCTGCGGGAAGGTCGGCCAGTTAGCATATTTTGGCAATTCAGCACGGATGTCCGGGTTCTGCAGGATGTCCACATAAGCAAAACGCTCGCCACAGGCAGACAGCGCCTGCACAGTCTGGGCAGAGAAGCCGCAGCTTGGCAGCTTAGGGGAACCTTTCATGTACAGCAGGATTGGGTTTTCTGCGATCTGGCGCTGAATTTTTTCAACAGTACTCATATTGGCCTTCCTTAATTCGTTACTTCGTGTCAGCTATTGTAGCGGTACTGTGTCACCTGTGAAAACGACATTTTGCACCACGATAGCGCTGAAAGGCCCATTATGCCAAATCCCGGGAATAAAATAACAATTACTTCGCATTTCCGGCGATTAAAACCATTAATACCTTGCAATAATATTGGTGAGATAAGCAGCTGTTTTGGCTCATTTATGACACTGATAACATTAATAAACTGATTAATCCAAAAAGCGCTTACCTTTTGCGAAAAAGTTAGATTAGAATTGCCAGACCCTGCCGCCATGCGCGACAGACAGAATCACGGCCCCATGACTGACACCGGCTTAACAGTGTGTTGTCGTGGGATATGAGTGTGGTCCTCTCAGAGGCGAATGAGAGCTTAATCTTAAATAACCATGCGTTTATTCATCACACTATTTATGCTGGCCTTTGCCCAGCTGTTCTTTAATCTGGCGCACGCATCGCCACATACCCCTATGAATGCCAGCCAGCAAAAGGCTGAGAAGAAAAGCGCCAGCGCGGATGAGCGCCGCAAGAAACGCCCGGTCAAAACCAGCGAAAAGAAAACCAGCAACAAAACCAGCAAACCCGAAAAGAAAACCCGCCAGACTCCCGCGCAGACCACGCAAACGAAGAAGAAAACCAGCGTTGCCGCCCTCTCCCTCAGCAAAGCCAAAAACAGTGGTGAAGAGAAAAAACTGCTGGTTAAACGTTATGCGCCGCAGCGTAAACGCAAAGGCGCAGAAGAGAATGATGCCGCCAGTGTGGACAATGGCCCGTTAAAAATGAGCAAAGCGCACCGCGAGCGCTACCAGAAAGCCCGTGAAACCGCGATGAACAAACTGATGGGCCAGCTCGGCAAGCCCTATTTATGGGGCGGTAACTCACCGCGTTCCGGCTTCGACTGCAGCGGGCTGGTGTGGTATGCCTACAAAGATCTGGTAAAAATTAAGATCCCCCGCACGGCTAATGAAATGTACCACCTGCGTGATGCCGCGCAGATCAAGCGTGAATCACTGGAGAAAGGCGATCTGGTGTTCTTCCGCATCAACAATCGTGGTGCAGCGGATCATGTTGGCGTGTACCTCGGTAACGGCAAATTTATCCAGTCACCGCGCACCGGCAAAGATATTCAGATCAGCGCCCTGAGCGAAGAGTACTGGCAGCGCCACTATGTCGGCGCGCGCCGTGTGATGACGCCGAAAACCATCCGCTAACCTTGTTGCGCAAACAAAAAAACGCCTGATGCATGCATCGGGCGTTTTATTTTTAACGACTAAATTGCTGTAAAATCAGTTCAATACCGCTACAAAACTGAACGCAATAATCATCAGCAGCACGCCAACAGTGGTCATCAGCGATAACTTCAGATCAGTATCCATCTACGACTCCTTAAAAGACCCTACAAATAATACCTGTAACTATTTTCCCACAGTAGCGGGTAAAAATCTCGTGTTCTGCTCACAGCCTTGATAGAATTCCTTTTTTTCGTTGCGCAACAACTGCAACAGCGTGTGCCTGTGCCTTGCCGTGTTTCCTGACGTCAGTCTCCTTCCCGACGTCATTCAGCTGCAACATACTGACTGCTCGCCACCCTAATACGAGCATAAAACGCAAACGTTTAACTTGATTTCAATCAAAGGGTTAACATAAACCCGGGAGTACCAGTTTCATGGCAACAATTAAAGATGTGGCGAAACGCGCCGGTGTCTCCACCACCACGGTTTCTCATGTCATCAATAAAACCCGCTTTGTCGCGGAAGAGACGCGCGAAGCGGTGTGGGCCGCCATTAAAGAGCTGCACTATTCGCCAAGCGCGGTGGCGCGCAGTCTGAAGGTCAACCACACCAAATCGATTGGTTTGCTGGCGACCTCCAGTGAAGCGCCCTATTTTGCGGAAATTATTGAAGCCGTGGAAAACCGCTGCTTCGCCAAAGGCTATACGCTGATCCTCGGCAACGCGCATAACGATCTGCAGAAGCAGCGTGCCTATCTGTCGATGATGGCGCAAAAACGCGTCGATGGTCTGCTGGTGATGTGCTCGGAATACCCGGACGATCTGCTGCAGATGCTGGAAGAGAACCGTAACATTCCGATGGTGGTGATGGACTGGGGCGAGTCGCGCGGCGATTTTACCGATACGGTACTGGATAATGCCTTCGAAGGCGGTTATATGGCAGGCCGTTATCTGATTGATCGTGGCCATCGCGATATCGGCGCCATTCCCGGCCAGCAGGAGCGCAATACCGGGGGTGGCCGCCACGCCGGTTTCCTGAAAGCACTGAGTGAAGCCAATATTCCGCTGCGCGAAGAGTGGATTGTGCAGGGCGACTTTGAACCGGAATCCGGCTATCGCGCGATGCAGCAAATTCTGGCGCAGAAACAGCGCCCTACCGCGGTATTCTGCGGTGGCGATATTATGGCCATGGGCGCGATTTGTGCGGCTGATGAGCTAGGACTGCGCGTGCCGCAGGATATTTCGGTGATCGGTTATGATAATGTGCGCAACGCGCGCTACTTCACTCCGGCGCTGACCACCATCCACCAGCCGAAAGAGCGCCTGGGACAAACTGCGTTTGATATGTTGCTGGATCGTATCACCAGCAAACGCGAAGAATCGCAGACCATCGAGGTACATCCGTCGCTGATTGAGCGCCGTTCAGTTGCCGATGGTCCGTTCGTCGATTATCGCCGTTAATCTCCTGTACCGGCCACTATGCTGGCCGGTGACAGCTCTTCACGCAGCCACTCTTCATTCATCGTTTCCGCACTGCCAAGATACTCCAGCAGCCAGCTCAGCGCCGGTGAGGCACTTTGTTCCGCCCAGGTGACACAGCAGTGGCTGTCGGGGAATGCCGTCGTCAGCGTCAGCTCCGCCAGTTTGCCCTGTGCAATGAGCGGCGCAGCGAGATGCCCGGGCACCATACCGACACAAAGTCCTGCCTGCAGGCACTCCATCGCGCTGCGCCAGTGCGGTGCCACCAGCCGCCGCTGGTTATCCAGCGTCCAAGTATTGCGCCGTGGCAGATTACGTGAGGTATCTTCCAGCGCCAGTGCCGGCCACTGGCGAATGGTGTCATCATCAATCACACCGGACAGCTGTGCCAGCGGGTGCTGCGCCTGAACCACACAACGCCAGTTCAGCGCCCCCATATCGCGAAAACCAAAGCGTCCCCCGACCGGGCTCGCCTGGGTAGCGCCAATCGCCATATCCACACGACCATCATCCAGTGCATCCCAGA
Source organism: Erwinia sp. V71 (assembly GCF_965644245.1). Taxonomy (NCBI): domain Bacteria; kingdom Pseudomonadati; phylum Pseudomonadota; class Gammaproteobacteria; order Enterobacterales; family Erwiniaceae; genus Erwinia; species Erwinia sp. V71. The sequence continues at coordinate 16,529 of NZ_CBFFRK010000033.1, read as the reverse complement.
CACCATTAAATACCTCGCAGGAGATATGCAGTTCCATATCGGGGAAATGGCGATAGAAATCCAGCACCAGCTGATTGGTACGCTGCGGTTTGACGATGGCGTCAACTGCAATACTTAACTGACCACGCCAGCCATTTGCCACCTGCTGACACTGGCGACGGGTGGCGAGCATTTTTTTGATAACAATGCGCCCCTGTTCAATAAACACCTTACCCGCTTCCGTCAGGACCACATCACGGTGACGACGTTCAAATAAGGGCACTGCCAGCCACTGCTCCAGCTGACGCACGGTATAACTGACCGCAGACGGCACACGATGCAATTCGCTGGCCGCCGCACTAAAACTGCCGGTACGCGCGACAGCATCAACCACTTCAAGAGAATGTTCTGACCACATGTTCTGCTCACAAATTTTTTGCACGCAACGGGCAAATATTAGCGTTTCACAACGCGGGATGCACCCGCTTACACTCTGCGCGTGATATTTACCTGCAAAAGAAGAGTTGTTCCCCGATGAAATCAAAAGGATTTATGATCTACCTGGCCTTGCTCAGCATGCTGGGTTTTCTCGCCACTGATATGTACCTGCCCGCCTTTGGCGCGATGCAACAGGATCTCGCGACGCAACCCGGCGCGATCAGCGCCAGTCTGAGTCTGTTTCTGGCCGGTTTTGCCTGTGCACAACTGATTTGGGGGCCGCTGTCAGATCGTATTGGCCGTAAGCCGGTGCTGATCATCGGCCTGGCGCTGTTCGCTCTCGGCTGTGCCGGGATGATGGCGGTTCATGACGCCACGCTGCTGCTGGTACTGCGTTTTGTGCAGGCCGTTGGCGTTTGTGCGGCGGCCGTCAGCTGGCAGGCGCTGGTGGTGGATCGCTACAGTGGTGCGCAGGCAAACCGCGTGTTCGCCACGATTATGCCACTGGTGGCGCTCTCGCCAGCGCTGGCGCCGTTGCTGGGCGCATGGTTACTGGAGCATTTTCACTGGCGGTCGATCTTTATTGCGCTGTTGTTGATCGCACTGGCACTGCTGATCCCGACGCTGCGTTTGCCTGCTGCTGGCCATAAAACCGCAACGGCGGAATCAGTGAGTTTTCTGCAGTTACTGAAATCACGCAGTTACAGCGGCAATGTACTGATCTATGCCGCCTGCTCCGCCAGCTTTTTCGCCTGGCTGACCGGTTCGCCGTTTATTCTCGCCGACCTGGGGCTGTCGCCCGCAGATATTGGTCTCAGCTATCTGCCACAGACCATCGCCTTTTTAATCGGCGGTTTTGGCTGCCGTACTCTGCTGCAGCGTGTTGACGGTAAACAGCTGTTACCGTGGCTGCTGCTGGGTTATGCCATCAGCGTTGCCGCGCTGTTTGCCGTGGCGCTCTCAACGCAGGCGACACTGACGGCATTGCTGATCCCATTCTGTGGCATGGCGATGGCCAATGGTGCAATCTACCCGATTGTCGTGGCTAATGCGCTGCTACCCTTCCCTCATGCCACCGGCAAAGCGGCTGCGCTGCAGAATATGCTGCAGCTGGGGCTGTGCTTTGTCGCCAGTATGGCTGTTTCTGCCTTGATTACTCAGCCACTGCTGAGTACCACGGCGATTATGCTGAGCACCATCGTACTTGCCGCGGGCGGTTATGCACTACAATTAGCCGATAGCGCGCAGGAAGAAGAAAGTCACACCCCTGCCACCTCACAGCCATAGAAATGACTTAATTAGCAAGCTAACAATAATATATTGAATATTGCCTTACGTGAGCATATACTCGTTTAAGGCAATAAATCATAACAAATAATTAACATCATTATGTCAGACCAGACAGGGTTGTCGTGGTGTTTCCTGGCAAGGCATTGACTACACACCCCTGCAAATAATACTCCGGCTACTTTGCCGGGTGTTTTTCATTCAATTTCAATCCTCTGTGTTACGTCGGATATCAGGCGCACGGTTCAGTCCGTGAGTTCTCTCACCATCCTGCAGAAATTGGCTATGCTGATTCTCAGGTTCAGATCACAACGAGTGATGGAGAAGCTATGAGTTCATCGTGTATAGAAGAAGTGAACCTGAAAGAAAACCACTGGTTTCGCATCGTCCAGGAGCTGTTACAGACAGCCGATATCGAAGTGAACGGTACGCGCCCCTGGGATATTCAGGTTAATAATCCCGAACTTTTCCGGCGAATAGTCGAACAGGGTTCACTGGGGCTGGGCGAAAGTTATATGGACGGCTGGTGGGAATGTGAACGGCTCGATATGTTTTTTCATCGGGTGCTGAAACATAAACTCGACCAGCAACTCCCCCACCATTTCAGCGATACCCTGCGTGTCGTCGCCGCGCGGCTGACCAATCTGCAGTCCAGACGACGCGCGTGGATCGTTGGCAAAGAGCATTATGATCTGGGCAATGATCTGTTCTCGTTAATGCTCGATTCCCATATGCAATACTCCTGCGGCTACTGGAAAGAAGCCTCCACGCTGGAAGAGGCGCAAAATGCCAAGCTGCAGATGATTTGCGAGAAACTGCAGCTGCAGCCCGGGATGTCATTGCTGGATATCGGCTGTGGCTGGGGCGGACTGGCGGAGTATGCCGCACGTCATTACGGCGTCAGCGTGTATGGTGTGACCATTTCAGCTGAGCAGCAGAAGCTGGCACAGCAGCGCTGCGAAGGTCTGGATGTCAATATTGTGCTGCAGGATTATCGCGATCTGGAGCAGAAATTTGACCGCATCGTTTCTGTCGGCATGTTTGAACATGTCGGGCCAAAAAATTACGCCACCTATTTTGCGGTCGCCAATCGCAACCTGAAAGCGGATGGCTTGTTCCTGTTGCATACCATCGGCGCGCTGAAAACCAATATGGATGTGGACCCATGGATCAACCGCTATATTTTCCCGAATGGCTGTCTGCCTTCCGCCCGCCATATCACTGATGCCAGTGAGCCCTATTTTGTGATGGAAGACTGGCATAACTTTGGCGCGGATTACGATACCACCCTGATGGCCTGGCATCAGCGTTTCCTCGCCAGCTGGCCGCAACTGACGCAGAACTATGGTGAGCGCTTTAAACGGATGTTTAGCTACTATCTGAATGCCTGCGCCGGTGCGTTTCGTGCGCGTGATATTCAGTTATGGCAGGTGATGTTTAGTCACGGAGTGGAAGGTGGATTGCGGGTTCCGCATTAGCAGCATGGGCGGCAGTGATGCCGCCCTTTGCGTGGTTTATTCCGCCTGCTCTTCTGCCGCGGCCGCCAGCAGTGCGGCTTCACGCTGCGCCAGTACGCGTTCCACGGTTTGCACGATAGCCTGAGTCTGCGGATCAATCTCGATATTCACTTTATGACCCAGCTTTTTACTGCCCAGCGTGGTGCGCTCCAGGGTTTCCGGGATCAGGTGCACACAGAATTTGCTTTTGGTGACATCCCCCACCGTCAGGCTGATACCATCAATACCGATATAACCTTTATGCAGAATAAATTTCATCTGCTCAGTATCCAGCGGTTTAAACCAGATTTCGCGGTTGTTTTCTGAATTAATGATTTTGCAGATCTCGGCCGTGGTCATAATGTGACCCGACATTAAATGTCCGCCGATCTCATCACTGAATTTCGCCGCCCGTTCAACGTTGATTTTGTTGCCAGTCTGCAGTTCACCCAGGTTAGTAATGCGCAGTGTCTCTTTAATCAGATCAAAACTGACAAGATCGCCATCGACCGCGGTAACCGTCAGGCAGCAGCCGTTATGCGCCACCGATGCACCCAGCTCCAGCCCAGGCAGCAGCGCAGCGGGCAGTTTCACCACGTGGGTGCGGAAATTGGTTTTTTCTTCAATCGACACCACTTCAGCGGTGCCCTGCACAATACCGGTAAACATATTTCAGGCCTCAGTCTGTTTTTGCCAATATTAACACAACTGCAATCCGGCTCTGGTAAAACTCATCAGCTATCTGTGCGCTTAGCCCGCCGCCACCCCAGTCAGAAAATGAGATTGTCACGTCTGGTCATTGGCTTACTACGTTACGACAGTTACACTATGTGATTCAATCTTCTGATTTTCTTTCCGTCGTCCGCAGGGGCGTCAATTTCGTTCACCTCTAAAAAAACAGACAAGGTGTTGTGTGCAGAAGTATCTGACAGAAGCGAGGCAGCTATTAGCCCTCGCGATCCCCGTGATCCTCGCGCAGGTCGCGCAAACCTCGATGGGTTTTGTCGATACCATTATGGCCGGTGCCGTCAGCGCCACGGATATGGCCGCCGTGGCGGTAGGCACCTCTATTTGGTTACCGACAATTCTTTTTGGTCATGGCCTGTTACTGGCCCTGACGCCAACCGTTGCGCAACTCAATGGCTCCGGACACCGCGAACGTATTGCCCATCAGGTGCGCCAGGCCTACTGGCTGGCGGGCATGGTATCGTTGCTGGTGATGGTGGTGCTGTATAACGCTGGCCATATGATTCTGGCGATGAAGAATGTCGATCCAGCGATGGCGGAAATCGCCGTGGGTTATCTGCATGCGCTGTTATGGGGTGCGCCCGGTTATCTGTTCTTCCAGGTGGCGCGTAACCAGTGTGAAGGCCTGTCCAAAACCAAGCCGGGCATGGTAATGGGTTTTATCGGTTTGCTGGTGAATATTCCGGTGAACTGGGTGTTTATTTATGGTCATTTCGGCATGCCGGCGCTGGGTGGCGTCGGCTGTGGTGTCGCGACGGCCTCAGTCTATTGGGTGATGTTCTTCGCGATAAAAGTGTGGACGCAGCGCACTGCATCGCTGCGCGATATCCGTTTAATCAACCGCTTTGATGCGCCGGACTGGAAAGTGCTGTGGCGTTTAACCACGCTCGGCTTGCCTGTCGCGCTGGCGCTGTTTTTCGAAGTCACCCTGTTTGCCGTGGTGGCGTTACTGGTCTCGCCGCTTGGCATTGTCAAAGTCGCCGGTCACCAGATAGCGCTGAATTTCAGTTCGCTGATGTTTGTCCTGCCGCTGTCACTGGGTGTGGCGACCACTATTCGTGTTGGTTTCCGGCTTGGTCAGGGGTCGCCGGAGGCCGCGCGTGTTGCCGCCTGGACTGCACAGGGCGTCGGTATTCTGATGGCCGTGTTTACCGCCACTTTCACGGTGATGTTCCGTGAACAAATCGCACTGTTGTATAACGACAATCCGGAAGTGGTCACGCTGGCATCGCAGCTGATGCTGCTGGCGGCAATCTATCAGTTCTCCGATTCAGTACAGGTGATTGGCAGCGGTATTCTGCGTGGTTATAAAGATACCCGGTCCATCTTCTTTATTACCTTTATTGCCTACTGGGTGCTTGGTCTGCCGTGCGGCTATGTGCTGGCGCTGACAGACTGGGTGGTGCAACCGCTCGGCCCGGCAGGTTTCTGGGGTGGCTTTATTATTGGCCTGACCTCCGCGGCAGTGATGATGATCTGGCGCATGCGCAAACTGCAACAGATGCCGGATGCGGTGATTCTGGCACGCGCGTCGCGCTAGTATTTCGCCACCTGACGTTTAAAAAAACGGCGTGTCGCACAGATGCGCAGCAGTCAGTAACAAAATCGATGATTTCTCCTTGCCAGCGGGGTACGCTGCCGTTAATATTCGTCCCCGCTGCAACGGCAGTTGTAGCGAATTGATTTACCCGAAGTAATTGGTATTTAGCCGGGTAATTGAAGTTGTAGCAAGGCAGCAAGGGCACGAATCTGAATGAACTGACATCAGTCAGTGATTTGAGTGAGTAAGCGCCGCTAACGCAGATACAGCTTTAAGTACGAAGGATAAAATGCGTCCGTAGCTCAGTTGGTTAGAGCACCACCTTGACATGGTGGGGGTCGGTGGTTCGAGTCCACTCGGACGCACCAGATTACCCGGTTTTAAGCAGTACCCAGTGCGTCCGTAGCTCAGTTGGTTAGAGCACCACCTTGACATGGTGGGGGTCGGTGGTTCGAGTCCACTCGGACGCACCAGATTACCCGGTTTTAAGCAGTACCCAGTGCGTCCGTAGCTCAGTTGGTTAGAGCACCACCTTGACATGGTGGGGGTCGGTGGTTCGAGTCCACTCGGACGCACCAGATTACTCAGTTTTAAGCATTATCCAGTGCGTCCGTAGCTCAGTTGGTTAGAGCACCACCTTGACATGGTGGGGGTCGGTGGTTCGAGTCCACTCGGACGCACCAAATGCTTCGCTTCCGTTTCCACTCTCTCTGTTCCCTGTTTCGTTAACTCCCCTGCTTACTTTCTTGCATTTGCCCTATTTTCACCGTCACTGTTTGTTGCGCAACCTGATTTTTTTACAGATAAATCCTGGTTAACCGACGGTTTATGATTGGTTTTCGCGAGCTTAGCGTCTATAATCCGCTACGTTGTCTCACTTGAATGGTTTCAGCCAATTGATGTGTCCTGACCTACAACGAACGCAGTTTGCGCAACAACGCCAGGCGGACCCGCTGAACCTTCCGCACAACCTTTCCTGCACGCTTTATTTCTGTCTTCTATTCTTGTTCTGTACCGCCGTTTTATTACCAGACACCAATTTGCCTTTCGCTGGTCACCATGCCGACGAAATCAATCCTTTATCATCCATCACAACTTATAGATAACTTGCTCATGAAAAAGACCAAGATCGTATGTACTATCGGGCCTAAAACTGAATCGGAAGAAGTGCTGACCAGCCTGCTGGATGCCGGCATGAACGTTATGCGTCTGAACTTCTCTCACGGCGATTACGAAGAGCACGGTAAACGCATCGCTAATCTGCGCAATGTGGTCAGCAAAACCGGCAAACAAGCCGCGATTCTGCTGGACACCAAAGGTCCGGAAATCCGTACCATCAAACTGGAAGGCGGCGCTGATGTTTCCCTGAAAGCGGGCCAGACCTTCACCTTCACCACTGACCCAACCGTTGTCGGCAACAACGAACGCGTTGCAGTCACCTATGCTGGCTTTACGTCTGACCTGCAGGTCGGTAACACCGTGCTGGTGGATGACGGTCTGATCGGTATGGAAGTCACCGCTATCACCGCTGACAGCGTTGTCTGTAAAGTGCTGAACAACGGCGACCTGGGTGAAAACAAAGGCGTTAACCTGCCAGGCGTTTCTATTCAGCTGCCAGCACTGGCGGAAAAAGACAAACGTGACCTGATCTTCGGTTGCGAGCAAGGCGTTGACTTCGTCGCCGCTTCCTTTATCCGTAAACGTTCTGACGTGGAAGAGATCCGTGAGCACCTGAAAGCCCATGGCGGTGAGCATATCCAGATCATCTCCAAGATCGAAAACCAGGAAGGCTTGAACAACTTCGACGAAATCCTCGAAGCGTCTGACGGCATCATGGTGGCACGTGGCGACCTCGGTGTGGAAATTCCGGTGGAAGAAGTGATCTTCGCACAGAAGATGATGATCAAAAAATGTAATAAAGCACGCAAAGTGGTGATCACCGCCACTCAGATGCTTGACTCCATGATCAAGAACCCGCGCCCTACCCGCGCAGAAGCCGGTGACGTGGCGAACGCCATCCTCGACGGTACTGATGCGGTAATGCTGTCTGGTGAGAGCGCCAAGGGTAAATACCCGCTGGAGTCGGTCACCATTATGGCGACCATCTGTGAGCGTACTGACCGCGTGATGAAGAGCCGTATCGAAGCGAAAAACGAAAACCACAAAATGCGCATCACTGAAGCCGTGTGCCGTGGTGCCGTGGAAACCGCCGAGAACCTGGAAGCACCACTGATTGTGGTGGCGACCGAAGGTGGCAAATCCGCTAAATCAATTCGTAAGTACTTCCCGCACGCCACTATCCTGGCGCTGACCACCAATGAGACCACCGCGCGTCAGCTGCTGCTGACCAAAGGCGTGATCACGCATGTGGTGAAAGAGATTGCGTCTACCGACGATTTCTACCGTCTCGGTAAAGAAGCGGCGCTGGAAAGCGGCTACGCGTACAAGGGCGAAGTGGTGGTGATGGTATCCGGTGCATTAGTACCAAGCGGCACCACCAATACCGCATCCGTTCACGTTCTCTAATCACTTATTAGATCATCAATTAAAAAAGCGCCGCAATGGCGCTTTTTTTTATCCACGCGTAAACAACTTCTGCGAAAATTCCAATCGAAAATAACTATTCAATTACCAAAATAACAAAGATTAATCCGATTAAATCTGCCTGTTTTCGCTTAGCTTTTTATTTCTTTTTCGCCAGACAGATGCTTCTTTGAGCGAACGATCAAATTTAGGTGTGTTCTTATCAAAAAATTATTCTCATTAGAAAATAGTTTGTGTAATACTTGTAGCGCTACATGGAGATTAACTCAATCTAGAGGGTATTAATAATGAATCGTACTAAACTGGTACTGGGCGCGGTAATCCTTGGTTCAACTCTGCTGGCTGGTTGCTCAAGCAACGCTAAAATCGACCAGCTGTCTTCTGACGTTCAGACTCTGAACGCTAAAGTTGACCAACTGAGCAACGACGTGAACGCAATCCGTTCTGACGTTCAGGCTGCTAAAGACGACGCAGCTCGTGCTAACCAGCGTCTGGACAACCAGGCTCACGCTTACAAAAAATAAGCGCGTTGCTGGTACTGAAAATGGCGCACATTGTGCGCCATTTTTTTTGCCCTGAATTTGAATTTCCCTCTCCTGCGCTGTCCTTCCTCCACAACAATACCTGATGGCCCTCCATGGCCTCTCAACGTTACGGTGCCGCCGTTTCGCTTACTGCCTGTGAGATGGTAGCAGGTTGCTCAGAAGACGCGTCAGCGGCGCTCTGCTGCTGCATAATCGCAGGCATCGGTGTCGATTCATTTACCGGCTCACCGTTGTTCACCAGCACAGGCATGCCAGAACGTCGCGCCAGCGCCTGTTCCACCAGCGGCGTATCATTCAGTGGGTTACTGATAAATGTCCGCGCCGCCGCCGTCAGCGGCAGTTTCATGGTTTGCGGATCGTCCTGCTCGCTGCGCGACAGTGGCTGATGCACTTCGATATAGCGCTTGCCGTCCGGTTCCACAGCGTATTTCACCGGCTGGTTGATAATCTGTACCCGAGTGCCTGCCGGTACGCTGTTAAACAGCGCCTCGATATCTTCCGGGCGTAAACGGATACAGCCCGAACTGACACGCATACCAATACCAAAGTTGGCGTTGGTGCCATGAATCAGATACTGCCCTTTCCCGTGCGCCAGACGCAGCGCAAACAGCCCCATTGGATTGTCCGGCCCGGCAGGCACAGTGACTGGCAGGGTGATGCCCTCCTTCGCGTAACGCTTGCGAATATTCGGCGTGGGTGTCCACGATGGATTCGGGATCTTCTGACTGATGCTGGTCACCATACTCGGTGTCGCCGCGCCCAGCTGACCGATACCAATAGGATAAACAATCACCTTGTTTTCCCCTTTCGGGTAGTAGTAAAGACGCAGCTCCGCGATATTGACCACGATGCCTTCACGTTTGGTATCCGGCAACAGCATCTGGCCGGGGATCACCAGTTGCGAACCGGCTTTCGGCAGCCACGGGTCGGTGCCCGGGTTAGCTTCCAGCATGCCCAGCATACCGATTTTGTATTCAGCAGCGATGGTTTCCAGCGAGCGGTTATCGCCCGGCACAATATAGGTGCTGTTCTCGCCAATCAGACGACTGTTTTCAGCTGGCAGTGGGTATTCCGTTGCACTGGCGTGGTGTATCCCGGTGAACAGAGTAAGAAGGAAAAATCCGGCAAGGGGTAAAACAGATTTCATGGTTCACTCTCTCGTTATCTGCAGATTACACCCCGCCGGAATCTGAGACGGGGTGTCTAACGAGAAGTGTAGCTTAGCTAAGGGTTTGCGCCTTATGGCGAATGGCACGGATCATCGCTTCCAGCCCCTGAGAACGTGAGGGAGTCAGGTGCTGTGTCAGGGCCAGTTGTTCAAACCAGGGACGCACATCGAACTCAGCAATTTCGCGCGCGCTCAGGTCGCGATAGAGGGAAAACACCACAGCAATCAGACCCTTAACGATCGCCGCATCACTGTCGCCCAGCAGCTGGATCTTACCGTCACTGCCCTGTTCCATCACAATCCAGACCTGGCTCTGACAGCCTGAAATGGTGTTTTCCGGCTGGTGCAATGAATCAGACAATTCTGGTAAAACACCACCCAATTCAATGATGTATAGGTACTTCTCTTCCCAGTTAGCGCAACGGTTGAAGTTGCGCACCAGTTTTTCTTTATCTGGCAATGTTGCCATCGGTTCCTCCTGCGTCAGCAGGGAGCATCAGCCCCCTAACAGACGGTGAATACGTGTCAGACCAGCTGCAAGCCGATCTGCTTCCTCTTCGCTATTATACATGGCAAAAGAGGCGCGACACATCGCAGGAACCTGATAAAACTGCATCAACGGCATAGCACAGTGATGGCCGGTACGAATGGCGATACCATACTGGTCAAGGAAGCTGCCGACATCATAGGCGTGATGCTTGCCGAGATTAAAGGCAATCACACCCGCACGCTGCTGCGGACCATAGATAATCAGATCGGGAACCGATGCCAGTTTATCCAGCGCATAGCGCATCAGCGTCTGTTCACGCTCACGGATATTGTCGAGGCCCAGCGTCCCGATATAGCTCAGCGCTGCGCCCAGGGCAATAATGCCACCGGTATTCGGCGTACCGGCTTCGAAACGGCCCGGCGCCGCAGCGAAAGTAGTGCCTTCTGTCAGGCTGACGGTGGCGATCATCGACCCGCCCCCTTCCCACGGCGGCATCTCATCCAGCAGCGCCTTGCGGCCATACAGGATGCCAACACCGGTTGGACCGTAGATCTTATGGCCGGAGAAGACGTAGAAATCGCAACCGATGTCCTGCACATCCACAGTATCGTGCATCACCGCCTGTGCACCATCTACCAGCGTGACCAGCCCGGCGGCTTTCGCCTGCGCCACCAGCGCTTTGACCGGGTTAATCACCCCCAGTACGTTAGAGACGTGAGCCACCGCCAGTAAACGGCTGCGGCTGTCGATCAGCGACGGCAGCTGTGCGACATCAAGCTCACCCGTTGCCGTCAGCGGCAGTACGCGAATTTCCGCACCCGTGCGCTGCGCCACCATCTGCCATGGCACGATATTGGCGTGGTGTTCCATCTGCGTGATGATGATATTGTCGCCCGCACGCAGCTGGCTGCCACCCCAGCTGTTCGCCACCAGGTTGATGCCTTCGGTGGTGCCTTTAACGAAGATAATCTCTTCCGCCGAGGCCGCATTAAGAAAACGTGCCGCCTCATTACGCACGTTCTCCATATCGGTGGTCGCCTGGGCGCTTAAGGTGTGAATGCCGCGGTGAACCGCGGCATAACCCTGTCGATAAAAATCACTTTCGGCGTCAATGACCGCATTCGGTCGCTGCGCGCTGGCGGCAGTGTCGAGATAGGCCAACGGCTGGCCGTTGACCTCACGCGCCAGAATCGGAAAATCCGCTCTGACGCGCGCGAGATCAAAACTCATTGGTTGCCTCCGGGAAACGCAGTGAAATACGCTCCAGTACCACGTCTTTCAGCGTTTCATCAGTAATCGCTTCGGTCAGCTCCGCCGCAAACGCATAGATAATCATGCGTTGTGCTGAAGCTTCATCGATACCACGCGAGCGCAGGTAGAACATCTGCTCGTCGTCGATGCGGCCAATGGTTGCGCCATGGCTGCATTTCACGTCATCAGCGTAGATTTCCAGCTGCGGCTTGGTATCCACTTCCGCCAGACGGCCCAGCAACAGGTTGTTGTTGGTCATCTGTCCGTCGGTTTTCAGTGCGTGCTTCGCCACTTTGATCATGCCGTTAAACACCGCACGGGCACGGTCACGCACAATGGTTTTGTGCATCTGACGGCTGATACAATGACCGACGTTATGCTCCAGATAAGTACGGGTATCCGCCACGTCTTTATCCGTCGGCAGGATCAGGCTGTTGATCACCAGATCGCTGTTTTCACCGTTCAGCTGCGAACTGGTGTTGTGACGCGTCAGACCGGCACCCAGCAGGAAGCTCTGGCTGTTCACACGCGCATCACGCTGCATCACGATATCGTTGTGCGCAAAGTGATAACTGTCAACATTCTCAAACGCCAGTTTGGTATGGTTCAGCTGGGCATTGTTGCCCACATCCATGGTCAGACGCGCGCCGGTAAAGTGCACCGCATCCGCCAGGCTGACGTAGTGCTCGATCACTTCGGCGCTCGCGCCATCAGCAATCTGCACATGGTGACGATAGTGCGAAGTGTTCATCTGCGCATCACCGCGGCCACTGCTGATATGCAGCAGATACAGCGGACGTGGCGCAGTTTTACCACGCGCTAGCTGCACGCTGGTGGCTTCTTCCGCCAGGCTTTCCGTCAGATGCAGAAACACTTCCGGCTGTACTGGCGCGGCAAACTCACGACGCTCAGCAGCATGAGAAACCTGCACATCAAACAGATCGAAACTGCTGTCGCTCAGCTCAGCATTAAACTTGCCGTCGATAAACACCATACGCACGGCATCCAGCGGCAACGCCAGGCTTGCCAGCTGATCTGCGTTGATCGTCCCCGCTTCCGGCAACACGAAGTTTTCACCGAACAGCGTTTCCAGCGGGGTGTATTTCCAGTTTTCCTGCTTGCGCGTCGGCAGACCTAAACGCAGCAGCTGCTGCCAGTGTTGCTGTGCCTGCAGCGAGCGGCTTTCGCCACGCGATTCAAACAGGTGATGCCACTGTTGCAGCGCGTTATCACTCCTGGTCGGTAAGCCAGCCATAACCCTGCTCCTCCAGCTGTTTGACTAAGGTAAAGTCGCCGGATTTGACGATCTTGCCCTGATAAAGCACGTGCACAAAATCAGGCTTGATGTAGTCAAGGATACGCTGATAGTGAGTGACAATAATGAAAGAGCGCTTACCGTCGCGCAGCGCGTTCACGCCGTTAGCAACAATTTTCAGCGCATCGATGTCCAGACCAGAGTCGGTTTCATCGAGGATACACAGATCCGGCTCCAGCGCCGCCATCTGCAGGATATCGTTACGTTTTTTCTCACCACCGGAGAAGCCAACGTTCACTGAACGGGTCAGCAAATCTTCCGGCATTTTCAGCAGTTCGATTTTATCTTCGATAAAGTCCTGGAAATCGAAACGATCCAGCTCTTCCTGTTCGCGGTATTTACGCACTGAGTTGACCGAGGTCTGCAGGAAGAACTGGTTACTGACGCCCGGGATCTCTACCGGATACTGGAACGCCATAAAGATTCCTTCACCGGCGCGATCTTCCGGTGACAGTTCGAGCAGATCCTTGCCCTTGAAGCTGACTTCACCGCCAACAACTTCGTACTCTTCACGACCCGCCAGGGTTGCAGAGAGCGTACTTTTCCCGGAACCGTTTGGTCCCATGATGGCGTGAACTTCACCCGGTTTGACCTCAAGATCCAGACCGCGCAAAATCGGCTTATCTTCGATACTTACCTGTAAATCTTTAATACTTAACATAGAATTTCCTTCGCATTGCTTCACAGCAACAATTCTTATCGCGGCGCGGGCGCTTAGCCCACGCTGTGTTCGAGACTGATAGCCAGCAGTTTTTGCGCTTCAACAGCGAATTCCAGCGGCAGCTCGGAGAAGACGTCTTTACAGAAGCCGTTCACGATCATCGAGATAGCGTCATCTTCGCTGATACCACGCTGCAGACAGTAGAACAGCTGATCTTCACCAATACGCGAGGTGGTGGCTTCATGCTCCAGCTGCGCGGTGTTATTACGCGCTTCCACATATGGGAAGGTGTGCGCACCACACTCGGCACCAATCAGCATCGAGTCACACTGGGTGAAGTTACGCGCGTTGGTCGCGGTTGGCATAATTTTCACCAGACCACGGTAGGTGTTCTGGCTTTTGCCCGCCGAAATCCCTTTCGAGATAATGGTGGATTTGGTGTTCTTGCCGATATGAATCATCTTGGTGCCGGTGTCGGCCTGCTGATGACCGCTGGTCAGCGCAACGGAGAAGAACTCACCAATTGAGTTATCGCCACGCAGGATCACACTCGGATATTTCCAGGTGATCGCAGAACCGGTTTCTGACTGCGTCCAGGACATCTTGCTGTTCTCACCTTCGCACAGCGCACGCTTGGTCACGAAGTTAAGGATACCGCCTTCAGCTTCACCGCCGGAGAACCAGTTCTGTACTGTGGAGTATTTCACTTCTGCGTTTTTGTGGATGATGACTTCCACTACCGCGGCGTGCAGCTGGTAGGTGTCACGCACTGGCGCAGAGCAACCTTCGATATAGCTGACATAGCTGTCTTCGTCGGCAATCAGGATGGTACGTTCGAACTGACCGGTTTTCGCCGCGTTAATGCGGAAATAGGTGGACAGTTCCATCGGGCAACGCACGCCTTTCGGGATATAGACGAAAGTGCCGTCCGACGCCACAGCGGAATTCAGCGCCGCGAAGAAGTTATCGTTGGCGGGCACTACAGTGCCGAGGTATTTCTTCACCAGCTCCGGATGCTCGTGGATCGCTTCACCGAACGAACAGAAGATGATGCCCTCTTTCGCCAGCTTGTCACGGTAGGTGGTGGAAACGGACACGGAGTCGAAAATAGCGTCAACCGCCACTTCCTGGCCTTCACGCACCGGGACGCCCAGTTGCTTGAACGCCTCTTCCACTTCCTGGGTCAGGTAGTTTGGCGCTTCAGCGCCAGAACCCTGCACAGCGCCTGGCTCTGAAGCGCAGGTATCGTCGCAGTTACCGCACGATGGCGCGGAGTAGTAGCTGTAATCCTGGTAATCCAGCGATTTATAGTTCGCTTTCAGCCAGTGAGGTTCTTCCATCTGCAGCCAGGCTTCATAGGCTTTCAGGCGGAACTCCAGCATCCACTCTGGCTCGTTGCGTTTGGCAGAAATCGCACGCACCACCTCTTCACTGAGGCCGTGTGCCATTTCGTCGGTTTCCAGGTTGGTAAAGAAGCCCTCTTTATAGTGCTGATGGCCGCCTTCCCAGATTTGTACATCGTCAGTTGCTTCAGTATTTCGGGACATAACAGTGGTTACTCTACGCCAAAGCTCTCGCCACAACCGCAGGCATGCTGAGCTTTCGGGTTATTAAATTTGAACACCTGATTCAGGCCTTCGCGAACGAAATCGACTTCGGTGCCGTCGATAAACGGCATGGCCTGTAGCGGCACATAGAGACTGGCGCCATCATGAGTGAAGCGCAGATCGTCTTCCGCCGGCGCTTTGACCAGTTCCATGACATAACCAAAACCGGCGCAGCCAGACTGCTTCACGCCCAGTTTAAGTCCTTTGACATCAGGATCGTTGGACGCCAGCGCAATAATTTGTTTTGCCGCGCTATCCGTCAGTGTGAGCCCCTTCCAGATGAAGTCATCCGGTGAGAAGGAAGCTGGATTAGCAGATTGCATAATAAAGTACCTCGCGATGCGATAGCCCTTGCGGGCTAATATCCCTATGTTAGTGATAATGTCTACAGCTTCAACCTCTTGTTTTGCAGGGATATAGCCCAAAGACGCTTTTTCGTACCTGTTTATTAAGGATAGACCCTGCAAACAGGTTTGCGTTGTGCGCCGCTGCTCGCCCTGACACAGCCATAAACCGTTAAAAAACAACATAAAAATTGTTAACACAACGTTGCAAGCAGTGAGAATAATCATTTTTCTCATTTATTCCGCCTGACCTATCGTTATTACCAATTTTATTAACAGGCAGCATTTATCGATAAATTTGTCACTTGTTTATCCAGGTCATTCGCGTCATTATATTTTGATAATGATTATCATTACCGTTATTAGGTGATTGCATGAACGTCTCAATGAGCGCCTGGCTGCAATATAAAATCGATGAATACAAATTTACCGTCCGCGACATCACCGTTGACTATTATATGGCGCAGGCCAAACTCAATCGCCCGGATTGCTCACTGGAACAACTGCGTAAATTTAGCGACACCTGTTTAGATATGGCTGAATTATGCCAGTTAAATGGCGATGACCAAAGTTATCTTCACGCTTTAGGCAAATTACATCACCGTTTAGTGAGCGAGATGGTGAATACGGAGCGCGATCGGTTGTTTCGTATGCAGGCGTGGCAGCTGGCGCGCCACTCGCTAGCCCGCCTGTGCCACCAGCTGGCGCTGAGTGGTGACTGGGATAAGGCGACGGAATTACAGAGTAATTTTGTCAAACACGCGTCGTGGAATTTCTGACAGGCGGCAGGCGCGGAAATATCCACACCTGCCGTAAGGTTTATTTACTCAGAGAATAGCTCAGCGTAATTGGCTGATCGGGAAGCTGGGTAAAATCCTTAATAATCGTGTAGTAATCTGCCGTCGGATCAATATCACTGAATGCTGCCGGATAAATATCTTTCGCCAGAATTTCCATACCAATAATATTGTACGGATGGTTGTAGAAGTGATGGTACACGCCGTATACCCTGCCCGCTTTCACCGGCGCAATTTGCTGTAAGGCGGATTCAAGTTCGAAGTGCAACGCTAAGCCGCCTGTCTTAACTCTGCAAAGACCACTGAAGGCTGCCGGAACC
>NZ_CBFFRK010000032.1:0-37027 GCF_965644245.1 Erwinia sp. V71 | reverse complement strand
AGCAGGATAGCTTATCGGTAGCTAACCGTCCCTCCATCCACATGACCAAGCGTTGCACTTATTATCTGAATTCGCGCAACACAATGAATGATAAATGGGAATTCTATAAAGATGGTTCTGATAAATGGCGCTGGCGTAGGAAAGCATCGAACGGCAACATTGTTGGGGCTTCCAGTCAGGGTTATGTCAACAAGGCTGACTGTATAGAAAACGCTAAACGCAATGGTTATAAAGGTTAAGATCGTTGTCGGCCCAAACAGTAGTGCGGGTTTATAAAGGCTTGAGCCGTATGCGGGGAAACTTGCATGTACGGTTCTTAGGGGGCGGCGGCGCAGTAATGCGCTGCTGCTACCCGACATCCCGCTTTCCGCGATACAGCGAAACCCTCTGTCAGTGATGGCAGGGGGTTTTTCTTTATGGGGGAAAGGTAGTATAAGTAGTGGCGCGTCTCTGATAGTAAACAGGCTACCTGGCAAGGGATGTTTAAGAAAACACTCGGTTTTCTGCTACTCTTCTGCCGAACTCTGGTAATAATAAATGGGGAACACAATGCGGATTAACGTTTTGCTGGGACTGTCCGTCGCAGCGATGTTGCTGGCTGGCTGTAGCACCTCGCGTGAACTGAGCGCAGCGGGTCAGCAGGTGACTTTTACCGATAAACAACCTGCCAGCAGCTGCCAGTTGCTCGGTAATGTCACCGGTACACAGAATAACTGGTTTAGCGGCGCGGGTGCTGAAGGCAGTTCACTGCGTGGTGCGGCGAACGATCTGCGCAACCGTGCAGCGGAAATGGGCGGCAATGTGATTTATGGCGCAACCAGCCCAACGCAAAATATCCTGTCTGGCTTTGCCCCGCTGGACAGCAAGATGAGCGGTCAGGTTTACAAGTGCCCGTAAGCCTTCTCTCTCCTCCATAACGTGGAGGAGGGAAAACCGTCCAGCCTTCCCCCGCATGGCGGGGGAAGGTAAAAAGTTGCTACTCCTGCCTTAACTGCAAATCGAGCGGCGTTTTGCTCGGCTCACCGCCAATCTCACGCGCCAGCTTCGGCACCATATAGCCTGACACCATTCCCAGTAACTCACGCACAATCGCCCGCGCCTCGTCATCTGGCACAAAGAAGTGTGCCGCGCCCTGTACTTTGTCCAGCACATGCAGGTAGTAAGGCAGAATACCTGCATCAAACAGCGCATTGCTCAGTGCCGCCAGCACCTGCGCATTATCGTTTATGCCACGCAGCAGTACGCTCTGGTTCAGCAGAGTGACGCCCGCGCGTTTCAGCATCTTCATGCCGTGGCGCAGTTCGTCATCGATTTCCTGCGCGTGGTTGATATGCGTCACCATCAGCACCTGCAGGCGGGACTGCGCCAGCCGCTGACACAGGCCTTCGGTAATGCGCGCCGGGATCACCACTGGCAGACGGCTGTGAATACGCAGGCGTTTCACATGCGGAATCGCTTCCAGCTGGCTGATTAGCCACTCCAGCTCATAATCTTTTGCCATCAGCGGGTCGCCACCGGAAAAGATAATCTCATCCAGTTGCGGGTGCTGGCGGATATAATCCAGTGCGGTCAGCCAGTTGCGTTTATTGCCCTGATTATCCTGATACGGGAAATGACGGCGGAAACAGTAACGGCAGTTTACCGCACAGCCGCCTTTTACCAGTAGCAGGGCACGGTTGTTATACTTATGCAGCAGTCCCGGCACCACGCTGCTTTGTTCATCAAGCGGGTCAGTGCTGTAGCCTGGCGCATCAACAAACTCCTGCTGTGCGGTCATCACCTGCAGCAGCAGCGGGTCGTTCGCATCGCCTTTTTTCATCCGTGCAGCAAAGGCGCGAGGGACGCGCAGGGCAAAAAGTCGTCGCGCAGGGCGTCCTGCCAGCCACTCAGGATCGGTATCGAGCGCTAAAAAGCGTAATAATTCATCAGGTTCGGTGATTACATCAGCAAGTTGCTGTAACCAATCTTCTCTGGTGGGGGTATTTAGGGTTACAATGTGTGCCATTTTTTTGGCTAAGTACCAGTATCAATTTATGTAGAGGGCCTTTATGGCGACTTATTCTAGCAACGATTTTCGTTCCGGTCTTAAAATCATGTTCGAAGGCGAGCCTTATGCCATCGAATCAAGTGAGTTCGTTAAGCCGGGTAAAGGCCAGGCTTTCGCACGTGTGAAAATGCGCCGTCTGCTGACCGGTTCACGCGTTGAGAAGACCTTCAAATCTACCGACTCCGCTGAAGGCGCTGACGTGGTTGATATGACCCTGCAGTACTCTTACAACGACGGTGACTTCTTCTACTTCATGCACCCGGAAAGCTTCGAGCAGTATCAGGTTGAAGCCAAGGTGCTGGATGAAGTGCAGAAGTGGCTGCAGGACAACGCAGATTGTATCGTGACCCTGTGGAACAACAAAGCCATCGCTGTTCTGCCGCCAAACTTCATCGAAGCCGAAGTGGTTGAAACCGATCCAGGCCTGAAAGGTGATACCGCAGGTACGGGTGGTAAACCAGCAACGCTGTCTACTGGCGCGGTAGTGAAAGTGCCATTGTTCGTGCAGATTGGCGAAGTGGTAAAAGTTGACACCCGCTCTGGCGAATACGTGTCACGCGTAAAATAAGATTTGCTGAAAGCACGCCCCTGGCGTAATGCTTGTCAGTTAAGCTTTTGAAGAAGGCCGCAGCGGATAACGTTGCGGCCTCTTTTTTATCGCCATGGATAATGCTGCCTGCTTAAAACTCATCTGGTGAGGGGGCACAGCCTCTGCGGCTGCAGGGCGGCTCCTCGCGCCACGCTGTGCGTGGTACCTCCGGCTCCGCCTCAGCGCTGCGGATTGCCCTTACGCCGCAGAGGCTGCGCCCCTTTACCGTTCGCTGCCCGTGGTTTTAAAACACCACACCGCACTCACACAGCGGACTGACGGTCTTCCCGAACAGGCGAATCCGCAGCGCTGAACGCAGGGAGGAAGCCAGGATGTGCCCGCAGGACGCGGGCGCAAGGCGATGAAGGACAGGGATGTCCCGTCATCGGCGGTCCGTCAGGCTGACGAGTGAAGTGAAGGCACCACGCGAAGCGTGGCGCGAGGACCAGCCAGAGCGGGAAGCCCGTCAGGCTGCGCACGGCACGGTAAAATGCTTAACTGACAAGCATTACGCCCCTGGCGCGCTTTTTCCTTCCCCCACACCGTCGTTTTATTTATTCTCCTCCTTAATTTTCCTTTTCAGACGAAGCGGCAGGCAGAGAGCGGATTCACCGCCTATGCTTAAAACGCTGTACCGATACTTCGACAAAAAAGGACATGACTATGTTTAAGAAGAGTATTGCTGCGATTTTCTCCGTACTGATTCTGTCTTCACTGTTGTCGGCCTGTAATACCACCCGTGGTATGGGCGAAGATGTGGAAGCGGGTGGTAAAGCCATTCAGCGCAGCGCACAGTAACGGATCTGCCGGTACGCACACCCGTACCGGCCACTTTCCCCGCCTTATTTCTGCTTAACCCAGATCAGCCGTTCCACCGGGAAATCTGCCTGACGCGCCTGTTCCACCAGTTGCTGCTTCACACGCTCATCCAGTTGCGGCGTGCGCGACAGAATCCATAAATAGTCGCGGTTTGGTCCGCAAACCAGCGCGTACTGATAATCCCTGTCCAGCGCGATCACGTTATAGCCGCCGTAAAACGGGCCGAAAAATGACACTTTCAGTGCGGCGCGCTGTGGCGATCCGGTAAAGAAGGCCTTGCCGATGCTCTCCTGCCACTGCTGCTTTTGTGGATTAAAGCCACGGTTCACCACCTTCAGGCCGCCATCATCACGTTGACTGTAGCTGGCGGTCACCTGTTCCAGACCCCGCTCGAAGCGATGATCAAGACGGGCTATCTCATACCAGCGCCCCAGATAGCGTTCGGCATCAAAGTTTTCCACGACGGTGACATTCTTTGGCGGGGTGGTAGAACAGGCGACGGAGAGCAGGGCGCCAGCCATGACGCCCAGAGTTTTCCACAGTTGCATAAGCTATTCCTTTATCGATGAATAGCTTAAGTATAGATGATGACTTACAGCGTACAGACGCCGATCAGCGTCACCACACTGAGAATGACCGCGAGACCATAAAACAGCCATTTCGCCGCCGGGATGTGTAACTGCAGGTCATGTGCGCCATGATGCAGGCGGTGCAGCGCGCACCAGACCGGCAACACAATCATCAGCAGGATAAACAGACGACCAAACCAGGACTGAGCAAAGGCCAGCACGCGTGAGTAGTCGAGCGCGCCATCCGGGTAAGCTCCTGCAGGCAGCAACACGCCGATCAGCAGCAGCATCACGGGGGTAACAATTGCCGCCCACATGCCGCCCGCGCCAAACAGTCCCCAGAAAATCGGTTCGTCGGAACGATGAGGTTGTGATTTCATCGGCTTCTCCTTACACCAGCAGAGCCAGCAGCAGTGCCACCAGCGTAAACAGCGCCATCACGATCCACAGCGCGGTGATGATCGGTCCGGGCGCCAGCTTCTCCCCTTTAATCACCACGAGGGTCGCTTTCGGTGCCAGGTCGAACCAGGTTTTGGTGTGCAGCAGGCTGGCCAGCAGGGCGGCGATATTCAGCAACAGCACCACCGGATACTGCAGAAACGCCACAAATCCGGCCCAGCTCTCTGCGCCTTGTTTCAGGGCAAACAGGCCGAAGATCAGTTCGATGCTGAACCATAAGGCCGGAAGAGCGGTGCCTTCACGCAGCATATAAAAACGGTAAAAGCCCAGCTGTTGCCACCAGTTGCGTGGCATGCTGCGTACCCAGGGTTTACGTTTCGAGGTAATCATCGTTTGCTCCTTATTGCGGCCGCAGCATGGCAATCATAAAGTCTTTGCTGCTTTCGACTTTGCCCTGCTGAATGGCGGCGGCAGGGTCGACATGTTTCGGACACACCTGCGAGCAGTAGCCGACAAAGGTGCAGCGCCAGACGCCATTCTCACCGTTCAGCTGCGGCATGCGTTGTGCCTTGCCATGATCGCGGCTGTCGAGGTTATAGCGGTGCGCCAGCGTAATCGCCGCCGGGCCAATAAACTCGGGATTCAGACCAAACTGCGGGCAGGCGGCATAACACAGGCCACAGTTAATGCAGCCGGAGAACTGGTGATATTTCGCCATCTGCGCCGGTGTCTGCTGGTGCGGCCCCTGTTCCGGGCTGCGGCCATTGCCGATAATCCACGGCTTAATTGCTTCCAGGCTTTCGATAAAGTGAGTCATATCGACGATCAGATCGCGCTCGACCGGGAAGTTCGCCAGCGGCTCGACGCGTACGCCCGACGGGTAGTCGCGCAGAAAGGTTTTACACGCCAGCTTCGGCACCTTGTTCACCATCATGCCGCAGGAGCCGCAAATCGCCATGCGGCACGACCAGCGCCAGGAGAGGTCGAACGCCAGGTTATCTTTGATATAACCCAGCGCATCGAGCAGAGAGGTTTGCTCGTCGTAAGGCACCGGGTAGATTTCATCGCGCGGCACGCGATCCTGTTCCGGGTTATAGCGCTGGATAGTGATCGGCAGCGTTTTCATCTCAGACATGAGGCTGCTCCTTATGCTCTGTCGTCTCGGCGGCTGCGCCATAGACACGTTGTGCCGGAGGCAGGCTGGTAATGGTCACGTCGCTGTATTCCAGCCGTGGCGCGGCATCAGGGGTGTAGAAAGTGAGGGTGTGTTTGAGGTAATTAACGTCATCACGCTCGGTGCAGCCTTCATCCAGCCGCTGGTGCGCACCGCGTGACTCTTTGCGGTTAATCGCCGCATGCGCCATACACTCTGCGACATCCAGCCCGTGCGCCAGTTCGAGGCTGTACAGCAGCTCGGTGTTGAACACGCTGGAAGTGTCACTGATGCGAACCTGTTTAAAACGTTGCTTCAGTTCCGCCAGTTTATCGACGGTTTTCTGCATCAGTTCTGGCGTGCGGTAAATACCGCAGCCTTCTTCCATCGAGGTGCCCATCTCATCACGCAGTGTCGCCCAGTGTTCACTTCCCTGCTGATTGACCAGTTGTGTCAGACGCTGCTGGACATCACTGGCCTGGGCATCGAGCAGCGCGTTATTCGCGGCTCTGGCACTTTGCGCCCGTTCTGCTGCCTGCTCGCCCGCCAGACGGCCAAACACCACCAGCTCCGCCAGTGAGTTAGAGCCGAGGCGGTTGGCACCGTGCAGACCCACGGAGGAACACTCGCCGACGGCGAACAGGCCCTGGATACGGGTTTCACAGCGTTGGTCTGTCTCAATACCGCCCATGGTGTAGTGTGCGGTGGGGCGTACCGGGATGGGGGTGGTGACAGGGTCGACGCCGACATAGGCTTTACTCAGCTCGCAAATAAACGGCAGACGCTCCTGCAGTTTTTTCGCCCCGAGGTGACGCAGATCGAGATGCACCACATCGCCGCGCGGAGTGGCGATAGTGCGACCCGCGCGCCACTCATGCCAGAATGCCTGCGACACTTTGTCGCGCGGGCCCAGTTCCATATATTTGTTTTTCGGTTCGCCGAGCGGGGTTTCCGGCCCCATACCGTAATCCTGCAGATAACGGTAGCCATCTTTATTCACCAGAATACCGCCCTCGCCGCGACAGCCTTCGGTCATCAGGATGCCGGAACCCGGCAGGCCGGTCGGATGATACTGAACAAACTCCATATCGCGCAGTGGCACCCCGTGGCGGAATGCCATGCCCATCCCATCACCGGTGACGATACTGCCGTTGGTGTTATAGCGATAAACCCGGCCTGCACCCCCCGTGGCCAGCACTACTGCGCCAGCGCGGATCTGCACCAGCGTGCCTTCCATCATATTCATGGCCACCAGACCGCGCGCCTGGCCATCATCGACCAGCAGATCGAGGACGAAATGCTCGTCGAAGCGCCGGATTTGCGGATATTTCAGCGAGGTCTGAAACAGGGTATGCAGCATATGGAAGCCGGTTTTATCGGCGGCAAACCAGGTACGTTCGATTTTCATGCCGCCAAAGCGGCGTACATTGACGGAGCCATCCTCTTTGCGACTCCACGGGCAGCCCCACAGCTCCAGTTGCGTCATCTCCTGCGGGCAGTGGCGGACGAAGTAATCGACCACATCCTGTTCGCACAGCCAGTCGCCGCCCGAGACGGTGTCGTGAAAATGAAAGTCGAAACTGTCCTGTTGCTGGGTGACGGCGGCGGAGCCACCTTCGGCTGCCACGGTGTGACTGCGCATGGGGTAGACTTTGGAGACCAGGGCGATATTCAGGCGTGGATTGGCTTCAGCGGCGGCTATCGCGGCGCGCAGCCCGGCGCCACCAGCGCCTACGATGACCAAATCAGCATTGCAGATTTGCACGGTTCCCTCCTTGTTCAGGTCGCGGGTAATCGGAAAAGGTCTGCTGTAAAAAGCGGCAAACAAACCCTTTAGATGGTTAGAAAATGCTCTGCTTCACCGCGGAGTATAATCCTGTAAAAAGTGTGGTTTTTTGATGTGTGCGGGTATTTGGGTGGGAAAATGCACAGAAGTTTGTCTGTGCGCACGGATACGAGTAGACTTCATCCCCCTGTCTGACTGAGGAGTGAACAACATGAGCGATACGGCAAACTGGCAGCCGAGCGCATCTATTGCCAATTTATTGAAACGTGCAGCGATTATGGCTGAAATTCGACGTTTCTTTGCCGATCGTGGCGTGCTGGAAGTGGACACTCCGGCGATGAGCCAGGCAACGGTGACCGATATTCATCTGGTGCCGTTTAAGACCCGTTTTGTCGGGCCTGGGGTATCCGACGGACAGGATCTCTGGTTTATGACCAGCCCGGAATACCATATGAAACGCCTGCTGGCGGCGGGCAGCGGTCCGATCTACCAGCTGGGACGCAGCTTCCGTAATGAAGAAGCAGGGCGCCATCACAATCCTGAGTTCACCATGCTGGAGTGGTATCGTCCGCATTACGATATGTATCGTCTGATGAACGAAGTTGATGACCTGATTCAGCAGATCCTTGAGTGTGACAGCGCGGAAACGCTCTCTTATCAGCAGGCGTTTATCCGCCATCTGGACGTGGACCCGCTCTCCGCGGATAAAGCCCAGCTGTGCGAGGTGCTGGAGAAGCTGGGCGAAGGGCATCTGGCGAGCGAAGAAGAAGATCGCGATACCCTGTTGCAGCTGCTGTTTATGCTCGGCGTTGAGCCAAAGATCGGTCAGGATAAGCCAGCATTTGTTTACCATTTCCCGGCGACGCAGGCGGCACTGGCGGAAATCAGTACCGAAGACCACCGCGTAGCGGAGCGCTTTGAGGTGTACTACAAAGGCATTGAGCTGGCGAACGGTTTCCGCGAACTGACCGACAGTCGTGAGCAGCGCCAGCGGTTTGAACAGGACAACCGCCGCCGTGCGGCGCGTGGTCTGCCACAGCATCCGATTGATAAGCATCTGCTGGATGCACTTGCGCACGGTATGCCGGAGTGCTCCGGTGTGGCGCTGGGTGTGGACCGCCTGATTATGCTGGCGCTAAAAGCCGAAAGTCTGAGCGAAGTGATTGCCTTCCCGGTGGATCGCTGCTGATTTGTTATTCCCCTGTTTCGGACAGTGAAATGCTGTTATCCGTCGGCCTGCGTTGCAGGCCGATTACATTTTGTTTTGCGTGCAACGCCGCAGTGTTCGATTTTTAACCATGTCCCGCTCCTGATAAAATCTGCCTGTCTTCAACGGAATGACAGGATTCAACGATATGGTTGTCACTGCCACA
The DNA here is from genome assembly GCF_965644245.1 of Erwinia sp. V71. Lineage (NCBI taxonomy): Bacteria > Pseudomonadati > Pseudomonadota > Gammaproteobacteria > Enterobacterales > Erwiniaceae > Erwinia > Erwinia sp. V71. The sequence continues at coordinate 28,292 of NZ_CBFFRK010000032.1, read as the reverse complement.
CCGCATGATGCGGTTTTTAAAGATTTTCTTTGCCATCATGATATCGCCCGGGATTTTCTGCAAATCCACTTGCCTGCGTCTCTATTGCAGCATTGCGATCTTAATACTCTGAAGCTCGAGTCCGGCAGTTTTGTGGATAAAAAGCTGCGGGCGCTCCACTCTGATGTTCTCTATTCCATGAAAACGCAGGAGGGAGAGGGGTATATCTATTGCCTGATCGAACATCAGAGTTCACCTGACAGGTATATGACGTTCCGCTTAATGCGTTATGCATTAGCGGCGATGCAGCGCCATCTGGATAATGTTGGTGATCAGCTGCCGCTGGTCATTCCGATCCTGTTCTATCATGGCCAGACCAGCCCCTATCCTTTTCCTGTGAACTGGTTGCAGTCATTCGATAATCCGCAGATGGCTATGCAGATTTATACCGGTGACTTCCCCCTTGTTGATGTGACCTCGCTTTCTGATGAGGTCATCATGACTCATCGTCGGATAGCAGCCCTGGAACTGGTGCAAAAGCATATTCGTGAACGGGATCTGATGGAGTTTGTTGAGCCACTGGTGACACTCTGGGTTAACGGCAACACTAATGACGGGCAATTCGTCACGCTGGTAAACTATTTACTACGGGCGGGGGACACGGTTTCACCGCAAGAGTTTATGTATGCGCTGGCACAGCGGACATCACATCATGGAGGAAACATAATGAGTCCCGCAGAATGGCTGAAGCAGGAAGGCCACAAAGAAGGGCATAAAGAAGGGCATAAAGAGGGCCATCAGGCCGCAACGTTTGAAATGGCGTCTGTGATGCTGGCGAATGGGTTGGGGTTTGAACTGGTGATGAAAATTACGGGCCTGAAACGTGATGAGCTGCAGCGGTTGCCGCATTAACACTGACGGAGCGAAAGGCCAGCATGGCATTCCACTCCGTTCAGCGTTGCGGCCTGTTACAGGCCGCCTGATTTAAATGTACGTGTCGCAGGTGCGCCAGGGTTGATCGGCGCGGTTTTGCGCCCCAGCGTTTCCATGCGTACCTGGAACGGCGGGAATGGCATCTCAAGGCCATGCTCGCCGAACCCTTGCAGAATCAGCTGATGCAGTTCATGGCGCAAAGGCATACGGTGCCCCATTTCCGCGGCATGAATACGCAGTTCAAACAGCTGAATACCCTGCTGCAGATCGACGAGGAACACTTCCGGCGCGGGCGTCTCCAGCACATAACTGCAGCGATGGCAGGCCTGCAGCAGCAGGTTGGTAACCTCTTCACTGTTGGTGCTGGCAGGCGCCGGAATGGTCAGTACCACGCGTGTGACCGAATCGGACAGCGACCAGTTAATAAACTGTTCGGTGATAAACGCCTTGTTCGGCACGATAATCTCTTTGCGATCCCAGTCTGTAATCGTGGTGGCGCGGGTATTGATGCGCGTGATACTGCCAGTCAGATCGCGGATGGTGACGGTATCGCCGATGCGAATCGGTTTTTCGAACAAAATAATCAGGCCAGAGATAAAGTTGGCGAAGATCTCCTGCATACCGAAGCCGAGTCCAAGACCCATTGCCGCGACCAGCCACTGCAGTTTCGACCACTCGATACCAATCATCGAGAAGCCGACCAGGCCACCAATTAACAGCAACAGGTATTTGGTCAGTGTGGTAATCGCATAACCGGTGCCAGGTGCCAGACTCAGGTGCTGCAGCAGCGCCAGCTCCAGCAGTGCAGGCATATTGCGCACCAGCTGAGTGGTGATAATAAACACCAGAATGGCGATCAGCACGGCACCGAGGGTAATCGGCTGCATGCTTTCGACCCCCTGCACTGTCGTACTGACGTCCCACAGGCTGATATTTTCCATAAAGGCGAAGGCGGAATGCAGCTCTGACCACAGCACAATCACTGACACCAGTGCCACCAGCGTCAGGATCGAACGCACCAGCCGCAGCGACTGGGCACTGATCGCATCCAGGTCGATCACGGGTTCTTCCATCTCGCCGCCATCGGCGTTGTGGGTGACCTCTTCTTCGCCGCGAGCGCGGTGCGCCAGCATCTCGGCGCGACGCTGGCGTGCACGATCAAAGGCGATACGGCGGCGCTGGATCAGCATCCAGCGGCGAATAATATGGTAGATAACCAGCAGCAGGAACCAGATGGCGACGGAGGTTTCCAGACGCGCCAGCAGCGCCTGCGAGGTGGCGAGGTAGCCGATGCAGGCCGTCAGCGCCGCGATCAGCGGAATGCAGATCATCAGGTTCCACAGCGCCCGGTTGACCATGTTTTCGCCGCTGCCTTCTTTGTCGAGATGCAGCGGGATCCCGGCGCGTTTCAGACTGACCGTCACCAGGCACAGCGCACCACAAATCAGGATAAAGCAGAGACGTCCCAGGGTGGCATAAAACTGGCGGTCTTCCAGATTGTCGAAGGCAATCAGCAGCATAATCAGCGGCACGATAAAGCCGATCGTCAGCGAGTAGTAACGCATGGCACGCGCCACGCGCAGCTGCGGCCAGCGGAAATGCACCACAAACAGCCCCTGCGGGCGGGCAAAAGCGGCGCTGATCATAAACGCCCACAGCACGGGCAGAGTGGCGGTGACGCCATCGCCAATCGCGACGGCAATCGGGTACGGCCAGGCATTTTGCAAACCATAACCGAGCGCTGCCCACAATACCGGCAGCGGCAGCGAGACGACAATCGACCAGAATACGGTACGCAGGGTGAGGCTGAACTGATCCTGGGTGACCTTGCCGACGCGGCTGGTGGCGCGAGCCAGGAATGCATGATAGTGGCGGCGTGAACTGATGCTGATGCCTACCAGCAGCAGCGCGCCGAGGACAGGCAGTACCGTTTCACGGCTGGTGAACATCATGACAAATGCTCCACCCAGCTGGCCGAGGGTGTCTAACGAGAGCAGGCGATTCAGATCGTGCGCCACGTCGAGCGGGTAGCTCAGGCTGAGCGGGCTGACATCTTCTGTCCAGAACAGATAGCGATGCGTCGCTTCTTTCACTTCTTTCAGCGCGTCTTCCAGCTGGCTGTTCGCCACCTTCAGTTTGGTGACTTCGAGGATCAGCGTGTCGCAACCGGAGATCAGCGAACCGAGTAATTCACGCTGTGTGCGCAGCTGGGCATCGAGAATTTTTTTCTGCTCGCTGGTCAGCGGCTCGCCATTTTCCTGTTTCATCTGGCGTAGCTGCTGTTGCTGACCCAGCTGATTTTCGAAGCGCAGACGCTGCACCCGCAGCTGTCCCATGTCGCTGTCGAGCTGCTGGGATTTCGGCATATCAGGCAGACGCGCAACCTGCGCGCGCAGCGCGTCGCCGAGCAGGTTAGAGGCTCCCAGCCACTGAGACTGCTCGCGTAGCGTGCTTAATGCCTGGCGTACCTGGATAGTCTGATTGGCGGCCTGACGCTGCTGCGACGCCACCAGATCCATACGCTGCGCCTGCTGATTGAGTGCAGCGGAGAGTTCACGGTTGACACGGAACTGCCCGGTAATATCCGGCGGCAAATCACCGCTGTTTTCCGCCAGCTGTTCGGTATGTTCCAGCGCCAGTTCCGCTTCGCGCTGACGCAGGTTGTTCTGCTGATTGCGCAACGCCTGCAGATAATTATCCAGCTGGGTGGCTTTTTTCTGGTGTACTTCGGCGCGCAGTCGCGCCAGTTCCTGGCGGTTATTGGCAGACAGCTGCGCCAGTTCCAGTTCGTCTACCCGGGCTTTCAGCGCGGCAGATTCAGCCTGACGCGCCCAGGCCTGAGCCTGAGCCAGCGGCGTTGCCGGGCTGGCCTGCGCCTGTAAGCGCCGTTCCACTTCACTCAGCGCCCGGCGTGCTTCTGTCTGTTGTTGCGGTAACTGTGACAGCGAGTCACTGATTTCCCGTGTGCGCTCCTGCTCCTGCTGCGCCTGGCGACCCTCTTCCAGCAACTGGCTGCTGACCTGCAGGATCTCCTGATCCAGATCGGCGCTGGTCATGGTACTGCGCACGGATTTGGTGTTGTCGGTCAGGCTGGCGATTTGCTGGCGCAATTCACGCGCCAGGCGCGGGAAATCGTCGATCACCTGCTGATACTGCTGGCTCATCTCCTGCGAAGCTTTGCGTTCGCTCAGCGAGTTCAGTGAGGCTTCCAGCGACTGTACCAGCTCCGCCTGGGTGGCGGCATTCTTACCTGACCGGGCCTGATCCAGCTCCTGCTTAAGCTGTGTTTCATCCGGCACGCTGGCGGCGTAAACGGGCAAACTTAAACAGCAGCCCAGCAAAATAGAGAGAATCAGGCGCACATTAACACTCTGTTATCAGTGAGGTGTCTCGGGTTTGTTGGTTTGCGCAGTGGCGGCCACGTTCGCGTCGCTGTCCTGCTCTGCCGCGGTTTCGCCAGCGTCTTCTGCAGCGGTTTCCACGGCAGGTTGCACGTCGCTTTCCGTCAGGCGCATTGCCAGTGGCTGGCCCATACGCGTTTTCGCTTCAGGAACCAGGCTTTCTTCCAGTTTGACCTGGCCTGGCGCGAACAGGTTGATGACGGTGGAACCCAGTTTAAAGCGACCCATTTCCTGGCCTTTTAACAGCACCACGGCACCTTCGGCATTCGCTTCCGGATACGCCCAGCGCTGAATAACACCGTTACGCGGAGGCGTGATGGTGCCTGCCCAGACCGTTTCAATACTGCCAACAATGGTGGCGCCCACCAGAATCTGTACCATCGGACCAAAATCAGTATCGAAGTAGCAGATGACGCGTTCATTACGTGCAAACAGATTCGGGATATTTTGCGCGGTCAGCGGGTTAACCGAGTAGAGATCGCCCGGCACATAGATCACTTCGCGCAGAATACCGTTGCATGGCATGTGGACGCGGTGATAGTCGCGCGGCGCGAGATAGGTGGTGACAAATTCACCATCACGGAATTTTTTCGCCATCTGCCAGTTGCCGGTCAGCAGCGCCTCCAGCGTGTACAGGTGACCTTTCGCCTGGAAAATTTTGTCGCCATCAATGCGGCCAAGCTGGCTGATCGCGCCATCGGCAGGCAGCACCAGCAGATGCGGATCGGTGTAGATCGGACGTGCATCTTCACGCAGCGGGCGGACAAAGAAATCATTAAAGGTGCGATAAGTCGCAGTATCGGGTTTCTGCGCTTCTTTCATGTCCACTTTATAGAACCAGACAAAAGCGTCGATGACCGCTTTGGTCAGCCAGCCTGCGCGCTGGCTGGCGCCCCATCCGGCGAGTTCAGTCAGCCACTTTTTCGGCAGCAGATGATTCAGGCCGAGTTTAATACGATCCAACACGTTAGCCTCCTGGCTTAATACACGACGTTGAGAGAAAAAGGGGGCGAATTGTAGCAACGCCCGATCCTTTAGGCTATGGCGCAGAAGGTAACGTCTGCTGCCGCTAAGTTAGTCATCGCTGGCAAAGTTTTTACGCACTTTTACCTGCGACATGCTTTCCAGGATGCGGTGATAGTTGTCGAAGCGTGATTCGTTAATCGCGCCATTATCTACCGCTTCACGAATCGCACAGCCGGGATCGGTATCGTGCTTGCAGTCGCGGAACTTGCAATGACCTAAAAACTCACGGAATTCGACAAATCCCTGGGTGATTTGTTCCGGTTCGAGGTGCCAGAGACCAAACTCACGCACGCCGGGGGAATCGATCACATCGCCGCCATGCGGGAAGTGGTACAGGCGTGCGGCGGTGGTGGTGTGCTGGCCAAGGCCAGAGATATCTGACACATCGTTGGTCAGAATCTGCTCGCTGCCGAGGTCGAGTCCGAGCAGTGCGTTCAGCAGGCTCGATTTGCCGACACCGGACTGACCGGCAAAAATACTGACGCGGTCCGTCAGGGCGTTTTCCAGTTCCTGCAAACCCTCTTTTGCGTAGCTGGACACCATCAACACGCGATAACCAATCTGGCGATAAATCGCCATCTGTTCATCGACAAAGGCGCGGCCCTCATCATCCAGCAGGTCGGTTTTGTTCAGCACCAGCAGCGGTTCAATGCCCAGCGTTTCGCTGGCGACCAGATAACGGTCGATAATATTCAGCGACAGTTCCGGCAGGATCGCCGAAACAATAATGATTTGGTCGATATTGGCGGCAATCGGTTTGATGCCGTCGTAGAAATCGGGACGTGTCAGCACTGAACGGCGTTCATGCACCGCTTCAACAATGCCTTTCACCGTCGCGCCGCCTTCAATGCCAGGACGCCAGACCACGAGGTCGCCAGTGACCAGCGAACGGATGGTGCGGCGAATGTTGCAGCGATGCACCGACCCGTCAGTATCTTCGACGTCGGCGTGCATGCCAAAGCGGCTAATCACCACGCCATCACGCGGCTCGCCAAACAGGCTGTCATCCGGTTCTGGTTTGCCTTCACGCTGTTTCAGGCGACGTTCATGGTTAGCGCTGACGCGACGTTGCTGACCTTTGGACAGTTTATTTTTGCTCACTCTTCCTCACACGACTGACCGCTGTTCGCCCCGGCTGGGCAAAACGTCTATGATACACCCTTATGCCTTATTATGACGACTTTGGTAATAGCGGGATGAATCATGAGTGGAAATGAAAATAACCTGATCTGGATCGACCTGGAGATGACTGGCCTTGATCCGGAGCGCGATCGCATTATTGAGATCGCGACCCTGGTGACTGATGCCAATCTGAATGTGCTGGCGGAAGGGCCGGTGCTGGCGGTTCATCAGAGTGATGCACAACTGGCGTTGATGGATGACTGGAATGTGCGCACCCATACCGGCAGCGGGCTGGTGGATCGCGTGAAAGCCAGCCAGCATGACGATCGTGCGGCAGAGCTGGCGACGATTGCGTTCCTGAAGCAGTGGGTGCCAGCCAATACCTCGCCAATCTGTGGTAACAGCATCGGCCAGGACCGTCGTTTCCTGTTTAAATATATGCCGGAGCTGGAAGCGTATTTCCACTACCGTTACCTGGATGTCAGCACGCTGAAAGAGCTGGCGCGCCGCTGGAAGCCTGACATCCTGCCGGGCTTTAAAAAGCAGGGCACGCATCAGGCGATGGATGATATCCGTGAATCGGTCGCTGAGCTGGCCTATTACCGCGAGCATTTCCTGCAACTGTAGTGATGCGCCACAGGCGAAAATTACATTTTTATGGCGTCAGGGTATTGCAGAGTCACGTAATACCCGTATAATGCGCACCCCGTAGCAATGAAGAATTTTCGTTGCTACGCACCCCGCGGGAATAGCTCAGTTGGTAGAGCACGACCTTGCCAAGGTCGGGGTCGCGAGTTCGAGTCTCGTTTCCCGCTCCAATTTAGGTTCTGTAGAGTTCCACTGAATTCTGCAAGCCATTGAAAACAGGGGCTTTTGCCCCTTTTTTCATTCCAGTGACGTCCACTGGAAACCGCCAACATCCGGGACTTTTAAGTCCATTTTTAAGTCCATGAATACGGATGAGGCGCTTTCCGGATTGTTGCTGGAGGAGCGAGGTCAACGAGACAAGCATCTAGTCCTGACTCATAGTTCAGGAGCTGGAGCATAGCACTCTCAGATATGGCCGCCCGGAACGCCAAGGCGACCGGCAAGGCTTACACCGTCAGCGATATCGACGGCCTCTCCCTCGCGGTCTCTCCGACCGGCGGCAAGACTTGGCATTACCGCTACTACTGGGCCGGCAAGCAGAAGCGCATGTCGCTGGGCACCTATCCGGAGGTTGGCATTCGGGAAGCGCGCACCCTTCGCGATGCGGCCCGAGCATTGTTGGCCAAGGGCATCAATCCACGAGCGGATCGCAAGCAGAAGCGCCAGGCTGTTCGGCTGGCCGACGAACACACCTTCCAGGCCGTGTTCGACAAGTGGGTCGAGCACCGCAGGCTCGTCCTCAAGGAAGGACGGCAGAGCACGCTGACGCAGATCCTTCGCATCTTCAAAAAAGACATCCTGCCCACGCTTGGGAAACGCCCCATATACGAAATTCAGCGTCCGGACCTTCTGGAGGTCGTAGCCAAGATTGAACGTCGGAAGGCGCTCAGTGTGGCGGAGAAGGTGCGTACCTGGTTCAGGCAGATGTTCCGCTACGCGCTGATCATCGTACCTGGACTGCCGCAGAACCCGGCGTTTGATCTGGATGTGGTGGCGTTGCCGATGCCGCCCGTTCGTCACAACCCGTTCCTGCGCATGGATGAGTTGCCGGCAATGCTGTCACGGCTGAGAAAGTACCACGGGCGGCTTCAGACACAGCTGGGGCTTCGACTGCTGCTCCTGACCGGCGTGCGCACGGGGGAGTTGCGGCTGGCGACACCCGATCAGTTCCATCTCGATCAAGGTCTATGGATCATCCCCCCGGAGGTCGTGAAGCAGTTGCAGCTTGAGATGCGCAAGGAGGGCAAGCGGCCCGGAGACATTCCTCCCTACATCGTTCCTCTCTCTGCGCAGGCCATGGAGATCGTTCAGCACATGCTGGAGCAGTTCAAACCTGCTCAGCGCTACCTGTTCTCACATGGCTGGGACCTGAAGAAGCGTATCAGCGAGAACACACTCAATCAGGCTCTCAAGCGCATGGGCTATACGGATCAATTGACGGGGCATGGCATTCGGGCGACGATTTCGACTGCACTGAATGAAATCGGGTATCCGAAAGTTTGGGTCGACGCGCAGCTTTCGCATTCAGATCCCGACAAGGTGAGCGCCGCCTACAACCACGCGGAATACGTGGAGCAGCGCCGACGCATGATGCAGGATTGGGCTGACCGGCTCGATCTGTTCGAACAGCATCAGGTAGAGGCCGCAAGCATGCACCTTACCGTCCATCTGGAAGGTGTTCCGGAGGTACCTGATGAAGTTCCAGGGGCAGACATCGCACCTGCCCCCATCGTATTGGTCTCGAAGCCTGGATTAGGCATGCCTACGCTGCCTGACACGGTGCACCGCCTGTCTGCGATCACTGGGCCGCGTACACCACCGGTCTTGTCGGACAGCCAGCGCGAGCAACTGGAGCGGTTGGACATCTTCAATTCGCCACACCTTCTTTCCGCAGCCGATTTTGCAAAAATGGCAGGGAAGTCACGGCGGTGGATCAGCTACGAGATCAGCGGACGCAAGGTGTTGGCGCTGAGCCTCGGCAACCTTGGGCAGCGCGTCCCGGATTGGCACTTCACGCCGCTCAAGCACAAGCTGATACAAGCGGTTCTCAAGTTTGCACGTGATGCGGACTCGTGGGAGATCTACCGTGCGCTTTCTGGGCCGCACGATGATTTCAAAGGGCTTGCACCCGTCGATGCAGTAAACGCAGAGAACCTGCACGAAGTCGTTATGGCGGTGTGTTTTTCGTTGAAGGACAGCTCAGCGATGCTCCGATTGGCGTAATAGCCTTTTGGCAAAGCCATATTGGGGCGTGGCGGATACGCTTAAAGTGAGGCCATGTAAGAACTTGCGGCGTTCAACTGCGTGACACGGACTGATCGAGCTTGCGTGCTCGCTCGATCAGTCGTTCGGCGAATGGTGAAGGCGCGTTGTGAGCGCGTAGCAAATACGTGCTCAGATCGTTTCGCGGTCCCACCAACGGTCGCATCACGATGCCTAGCTTCCGCGCTGTATCAATGCGTGATTTTCCGGCGAAGCCGATTCCATAGCCTGCAGCGACCAGAACGGCCATCAGTTCGAACGATTTCGCGTGGTCAACCACGTTGAGTTTCGACGTCACCGAGTTCAACAATTGTATGATTCGACGGCTGAGGGGCTCACAGTGCTCTGCTGACCAAAGCACCAGGGGATACTGTACGGCCTTCTCCAGCGTGATTTCCGCGAACTCCAGTAATGGTGAGAGTGCTGGAATCGCCACGGCAATCTCATCATGCCACAGCACCTCGTTTTGCAGCTCGGCCTCAACGGGCGGCGCGACAGCAAATCCAAGATCGTAGCGGCCATCCATCACCCCTCGGATCTGCTCAGAAAATAAAGTCTCGGTAAGACATATTGCCGTGCCGGGCTCCTCTGCGCGTTGCTTCGCCAACAGGTGCGTCAATGTTGCGGTGAAGGCTCCAAAGGAGACTGCGATCCGTACCGATTCAGGGGGATGCTGGCGATGCATGGCTGGCTCTCCTGTAAAGAAGGATGCGGTAGACAGTGCCAGATATTAGCGACCCGCGTTTAATTAAACGTGGTTTAGTTTATTCTCTTATTTCACGCTTTAGTAGATGCAAAAGCGTGAAATAAGGCGTGGCCGGCCGACAGGCAGTACAAGTTTCGAGGCGGAGCCAGCCAAGGCTTTTGGCATGGCGGTAAAAGCGCTGAGAACTGCGCGCGGAACGGCTCAGGAGGCACTTGGAAACAGGGCCGGAATTGAACGGGCGCACATGGGCAGAATCGAGCGGGGTGAGCACATGCCTACCCTGGCATTGATCCTGCGAATTGCCGGTGCGCTGGAATGCAGCGCAGCTGTGCTTATCGAAGAGACAGAGAAGTACCTGACGCTTGTTCGCGCAGGCGTCGTGACGAATGAGGAGCACGCTGATCGCGTGTGATACCTGTAATTTTGGGTCGTAGGTCCGAATCCTGCACAGCCCACCAAAGCATCAACGATTTAGGCGTCTCTATAGCGCTTTTTCGTGCCTAGGTAAAAATTAAGTGCCTCCACGCTCAAGCGCGTTCCTCTTTATATACGGTAAGAGACTGAGCAACCCAAGCACCGCTAGTGTGGCACCGACCCACAGTGGCGAACGCACGCCGTAGCCAGCCGCGATACCCAGCACCTTGACCTGTTTGATGAGGCTACCGGGCGGGACACGATGTCGATCTTGCACGGCAAGATCGTCGCCATCGCCAGCAGGAACACCAAGCCGATGGCCGCGACGAACCAGCTGGATATCGGCCAGCCCAGGCGCTGGTCGGTGAGGGGCGCAATCGGTACACCGGCGGCGAACGCGTTCGTCACCACCGAGGCCCGCCGGTCTTCCCCGCAAGGCTAGCGGTGATCGCTGCGCCGACGCCGGGTGCGTTGGACTCGATGTGCTGCAGAAGGACGTCGCTGCTGGCCCGTCTCAGCAGGCGTCGGAGAGGACGAAGGTGGTGTCGCGGGGCTGTTCGGCCCACCCGGCGACGCCGCCGGTCTGGAAGGCGCGTTTGATCTCGTAGAGCGAGTCCCGTTGGTAGCCCATGAGTTGGCAGGCCTTGGACACGTTGCCGAGTTGCTCGGTCAGTTGTAGCAGCGCTAGAAGGGGCGGACTGTCGGACAAATACTCAACATAAACACATCGAGCAGGTGCGCCATGAAATGCTCTCCTGGTTGGAAGAGGACGCGAACTGATTCATCCTGTCATTCCAGTAGCCGGGTTCTGCTGGTCCTGCGCATGTGAGGCAAACGCTTTGCGTGCTGCACTGATGCCATTCATACACGCCGGCACACCTGCATAGACGGCAATCTGTAGCAGGATTTCCACGATTTCGTTCCTGCTGACACCGACATTCAGTGCAGCCCGGATATGGAATTCGAGTTGCCCCGGTGCGTTGCCCATCGCCATCAGTGCAGCGACCGTGAGCATTTCGCGGGTGCGCAAGTCGATGCCTGGGCGCGAAACCACATCGGTAAAGGCGAAGCCCAGTACCAGTTCGGCAAAGTCGTCAGACAGTTCGTCTAGGTTTTTGGCGACCTTTTCGGGAGCCTGCGGGTCAAGTTGGGCAAGCAGCGCAAAGGCCCGCTCGCGCCGTTCAGAACGAGGGCTGCTCATGCGTTGACCCCTTTCATACCTTCTTCGGTATAGCGGTCTCCTGCGACTGGCGCTGCGTCGAGCGCACGCCCCAGTTCAGCCAGATCCTCTGGCTCCAGGCGCACCGATAGCGCACCCAGGTTGTCCTGCAGATGCGTCACGCGCCGCGTACCAGGAATGGGCACGATGTCATCGCCTTGAGCCAACAGCCATGCCAAAGCGATTTGTGCCGTCGTGCACGTCTTGCGCACGGCGATAGATGAAATGACATCGACCAGGGAACGGTTGGTCGTGATGTTCTCTGGCTGGAAACGCGGCAGGCTGGCGCGGAAGTCGCCTTCCTCGAAGGTCGCATCTTGCTGGAACCGACCCGTCAGAAAGCCGCGCCCCAATGGCGAATAAGCCACCAGGCCGATACCCAGTTCGCGGCAGGTTGGGAGCACCTCGGCTTCCACGTCCCGTGTCCACAACGAATATTCGGTCTGTACTGCTGCCACCGGATGCACAGCATGTGCACGCCGCAGGGTGGCCGCGCTGACTTCACACAAGCCGATGCGGGCGACCTTACCCTGCTGTACGAGTCGTGCTAGGCCCTCCATCGTTTCTTCAATCGCTTGCGCCGGATCTATTCGATGGACGTAGTACAGGTCGATCTGCTCGACGCCAAGCCGACGCAGCGAGGCTTCGCAACTTTTCTGTGCGTAATCCGGGCTGTTGTCGATGCTGCGCCGATATTCGCCGGGCCTGCGCACAACGCCAAACTTGCTTGCAATCTGTACCTTCGGTTTGCGTGTCGCAAGGAAGTGGCCTATCAACGCTTCATTGTGATGTGGGCCATATGTATCGGCGGTATCGAGGAAGTCCACGCCCATGCCGATCGCCTGATCCAGCAGATGCAGCGCCTGCTCATCGTCCCGCGGGCCATAGAACTCGCTCATGCCCATGCAGCCAAGGCCGAGGGCAGAAACCTCCAGGTCGTGTCCAAGTTTTCGTCTTTGCATTGTGCTTCCCCTTACAAGATGGGGAAAGTATGGTCTTCCAAAAATAAAATTTATATAGACAATACAGGAATCCTATTTTCCATCTTCGGAAAGCAAATGAATACTCATGTCCAATGGGATGACGCCCGTATTTTCTTGGCCATTGCGCGTGCTGGCACTTTGAGTGGTGCAGCCATCGCCCTTGAGATGGGCGTTGCCACCGTGTCACGGCGATTGGATCGCCTGGAAGCGGCGCTCGGCGTACCGCTGTTCAGTCGACATCAGAATGGCTACAGACTCTCGGATGATGGTGAAGCCCTGCAGGAACATGCTGAAGCACTGGAACATGCCGGGCAGGCTTTCGGAGAAGCCGCACAGCAACAAGAGAAAGTTGCTGGATGCGTGCGCCTTGCCACCGCGGAGAACCTGGCCAACGCGCTCATCGTCCCCTCGCTGCCGACACTGTTGCCACGCATCCTGAGTTGCGCGTGGAGATCGTCAGCGGTGTACAGACCGTGAACTTGCACCGGCGTGACGCTGATCTGGCGGTGCGGATGGTCAAACCAGAAGCGGGTAACGTTACGATCAAGCGCCTGGGCACCCTGGGGTTCGGCCTTTACGGCGCTCGTAGATACGTCGATGCACGTAGCGCCGGGGCTGATGCGGCTACCTTCGATGACGATACCTTCATTGGTTTGTCCGAGTCTCTTAGCCATCTGCCGGCCGCAAAATGGATCGGTCGGACGTTGCGGGGACGACCGTGCCAAATGGAAGCCAACACGCTGTCAGCACAGATGGCTGCCGCGACGGCAGGCATTGGATTAGCGGTACTCCCGCACTTTCTGGCCCGACAGGCGGGTCTTGTCTGCCTGTTACCCGAACTGGGGGCCGATCAGCCAATCTGGTTGGCTATCCATTCCAACCTGGCGCACTCAAGGCGTGTCAGGGCAGTCGCCGATCATTTAATCCATTTGCTCGAAGAACAACGATCAGAACTCGCCGGCCGTGTGGCCGAACGCTAGATACTTCGACCACGTTGCTTTCCAAAATCCGACGACACTCCGCCGCCGCGCGCACCGTCGTGGCGATCTGCTGTGCTAATCGCTGGTCGCTACCTGACTGGAATGGTGAACGATCCATCAGGGTACTGGTTGCACATGAATTCCACGAAGGCCCGAACCTTGGGACTTTGCAGACGACGAGATGTATGCAGAATCCAAAGCTCGGTTTCGCCGCCAGCGATCCCCCACGACACCAGCTCCCCCGTTTCCAACATGCTGCCAATGATGGACTGCGGCAGCATCGCCGCGCCAGCGCCTGAGGCAATGGCATCGCGGACCATCAGGAGCGAAGATAAGCGAAGAACAGGTTGTGGCTCGATGGTGAACTGACCATTGCGCACAGTCCAGACGTCACCGTCGCGATAGGTCGGCATCACGACGGCCGGAACCCTGAACGGCTTGTCGCGTCGCCCCTTCGGCATTTGAACCGATGGCACGGCGGCAAGGACCAGCCTGTCTTTGGCAAAGCACCTGCCGACCAACACGCTGTCCCTGTGCGGATTGATGCGGACGGCGACGTCGAAATGTTCGTCAACGAGATTGACGAAACGGTCCTCGGCCACGGCTTCGATCTGGACTTCGGGATAGCTCACCAGGAACTGAGCGGCAAGCCGTCCCAGCGCCACCTGCGAAAACAGCAGCGGTGCCGCGATACGCAGGCGGCCACGCGGCGTTGCAAGGCCGTCCCGCGCCGCGGCTACCGCTTCGGCCACCTCGTGCATCGGCCCCTCCGTTCGGCTCAGCAGCAGTTGACCGGCTTCGGTCAACTCCAGGCTATGCGCGCCTCGCTCGATGAGCCGAATCCCCAGTGCCTCTTCGAGATCGGCGACACGACGCGACAGGGTTGCCTTGGATCGGCCGCTGGCGCGGCTGGCTTTTTTATCGGCGCTAACAGAGGCATTGGTCTGGAGATCGCTCGCCAACTGGCCCAGGCCGGCGTCCACGTCATCATCGGCGCGCGCGACCCGGATCGCGGCAGGGCCGCGGTCGCCGAGCTGTCCTCGGCCGGGCTTCGTGCTCAGTTTGTGCCGTTCGATCTCAAGGATCACGGCATCATCGCGGCGGCCGCCAGAACGATCCAGGCGGAACACGGCAGACTGGACATTCTCGTCAATAATGCCGGTATCCTTGATGCGGCGGATGGCCCGCCGACCACGGGCTCTCCAGAGGCGGCCCGCATCGTCAACCTGTCCAGTTTCTTGGACTCGCTCACGCTCAACGGCGACCCGACATCGCCGTTCTACTCCGCGCGCCTGATTGGCTACAACGCATCGAAGGCGGCGTTGAACATGCTGACCGTACAGCTGGCCGAGGAGCTGCGCGGGACGCCGATCGTCATCAATTCGGTTAGCCCAGGCTACGTGAAAACCGATCTAACCGGACACACGGGCTTCATGACCCCGGAAGAGGGAGCGAAGCTCCCCGTCGAGTACGCCTTGCTGGGGGAAGGCGCGGTTTCCGGCCGCTTCGTCGAGCCGAGCGGCCAGACGCCTTGGTAAACAGTGAAACCGCCGCTGAGAGTCTTAATCGGCCGCCGGTTTCACGTTGTCGCGAACCTGCTGCAGGGCTGTGAAGATGCGCAGCACATGCTCAAGGAACAGCCCGCCTGCGCGGTCGGCCGTGTGCTAAGCATGGTTCGTGACCGTGGCGATTGCTCAATGTGCAGCTCCTCCATTGCTGGGGAAAGTGCAGTTCTTCGGCGACGGCGAGGACGCAACACAGGTAGCTAAACTCCATGTTACGCCCTCACTCCGGCAGCCAGGCCACAGGCTGAACACTTATGGACTCGCAGCAAGTCTGCAGGCGCGCCACGCCCTCCAGGAAGTGCGACGTATGCTCATGCTGGAAGAGTGCCGTAGGATCTGACCAGCGTTCCAGCAGAAAGAAGCGATGGGTCGATGGCTCTCCCTGGGCAATGCGATAGCCAAAGCAGCCTGGCTCCTGAAGGCTGGCATCACGCAACGTCAGAAGCACATTACGCACTTCCTCCGCGCGGCCTTCCGATGCTTGAAGCGTGACGATGAGCTCGACTGCCGGCATGTCATTGTCCTTGAGAATGTGCGGTGTTCGCGGGTTCGGCATTGCGGCTTACCAGCCACCATAGCGGTGCTTGCGCCAACAGCACAAGCGCCACGCCGGCCCAGGGCGTCAACGCCATTTTCCCCTGCTCAACCAGGCCACTGCCCAGCGTCTCGCCCAGGGTGATGCCCAGGTTGAACGCCGAGATATTCAGCGCCGAAGCGAAGTCCACCGCGCGCGGTGTCCAGCGCTGAGCCGTCTCCAGCATGCCAGCCTGGAAACCCGGTGACATGCCGAAAGCCAGCACGCCCCAGACGAATAGCAGCGGTACCATGGCCCATTGCCACGGCATCGTCACCGCCAGTGCCGCCAGCAGCAGCAACAAGCCCACCAGCATGCGCCGCAGCGCCACGGGCCAGCCAAGACGAGCGGCCCAGCGTCCACCTGCCAGGTTGCCGACCAGCGTCGCCACGCCGAAAACGACCAGCAGCCCGCTGGCAGTATGGGTTGAGAAGCCGCTGATGCCGGTGAGGATCGGCGTGATGAAGGTGAAGGAAGGAAAGCTTGCGGCAAAACCCAGCACAGTGACGGCCATCATCGCCAGTACCGGCGGACTGGCCAGCGCTGCCAATTGAGTACGTGCCGGGCCAGCCGTCTGTGTGGGCAACGCCGGCACCCAGCGCGCCGTCGCAAAGAATGCCAACGCGGCCAGGCCCGCCACGGCAAAGAACGGCAGACGCCAGCTCAGCGCATTGCCGATCAGGCTGCCAAGCGGGACGCCGATCACCATGGCCAGCGTCAATCCGGCGAACATGACGGCGATGGCCCGGCTGGCCTGGCCCTGGGGCGCCAGTCGAGCCGCAACGGTAGCCCCGATGGCGAAGAAGCTGCCGTGCGCCACCGCCGTCAGCATACGTCCGGCCAGCAGCACTTCATAGGTGGTGGACAAGGCCGACAGCAGATTGCCGGCCAGGAACACTGCCACCAGCGTCAGCAATATCGGCTTTCGCGGTAGCCGTGCCAGAGCGAGTACGACGATGGGCGTGCCGACCGCAAGTGCCAGCGCATAGAGGCCGACCAGGCCACCGGCGCGGGACAGCGGTACGCCGACGTCTTCGGCAATGGCCGGCAACACGCCGACCACGATGAACTCGGCCACGCCGATGGCAAACGCCGTGACCGCCAGCGCCCAAACGCCGGGGTGAGTGCGATGAGCCTGGCTCACGGTTTCCCTCCTGCCGTCACTGCCGGGCAGTCGGTGTGATCCGCCGCCGTGCCGCCGAAGACGTGGCCGGCCCCCGCGCGAGAGCGGGTCATCGCTGGCATGACCATGCGGTTGGACAGTTCCAGCGTGCCCAGGTGGTAGGAGGTAAAAAGCATTGGCGCTCACCCCCTGCCAGCAGCGGTCAGGGCAATTGCCTGATCCGCCTCAACCGTAGCGCCTGCTACGCCAACCGCGCCAATGACCCGGCCTTCCGCGTCGTGCAAGACCACACCGCCACCGAAACTGATCAGGCCGCCATTGGTCGCTTCCAGGGTATAGATCGCGCCGCCCGGCTGGGCTGCTGCGCCGAGTTCCAGACTGTCGGTGCGGAAGAGTGCTGCCGTGCGCGCTTTCTTTATGGATACGTCGATCGCACCGGGAACCGCATCGTCCATGCGCAGGAAACCGCGCAGCAAACCGGCGGCATCCACGACGGCGATATTGATGGAGAAGTGCTGTTCGCTGGCGAGCGTTTGGGCGCGTTTGATCACCGCCTTGACTGTGGATTCGGTCAGAAAAGAAGACATTTTCGAAAACTCCTTGATAGTTACTGGAGTCTTCGATGATCCCTGCGCGTGGGAAGAAAAGGAACGGGTTGAGGACGATCCGACGCTAAAGTTTGATCATATCGAACAAATCGCGCATGCACATCGTGGCCAACCTGCGCAGGACAGGTTTGCGCAGGCGATGCGCGGGGCCGGCAACCCCGAGGGCGGCCACCACGCGTCCTTGCTTGCGTAGCGGCAGTGCCAGGCAATTCAGGCCGGGCTCGGCTTCTTCGAGATCCAGCGCATAGCCTGATGCCTCGATACTTTGCAATTCGTTCTCCATCCCCGCTGGCAGCAGCCCAGCGCGCCGCAGGCTGCGCACCAGGCTTGGATCGTTGGCCAGGAATACCTTGCCGATGGCCGATGTGGTCAATCCTTCGCGACGCCCACGCGGGCTGGCCACGCGCAGGCTGCCGTTGCCCTCCACGGCGTCTATATAGAGGTACTCGCGCGTGCCGCAGGGCACTGCCAGATAGCAGGTCTCGCCACTGTGCCTGGCGAGCCCCCGCAACGCGGGGGCAAAGGCCGTGCGCAAGGCAGCATCGGCATCAGCGAGCGGCTGGGCGATCTCGCGCAGCCGCAGTCCAAGCGCATAGCGGGGGCCATGACGTGACACATATCCCAGCGCCGCCAAGGTATTGAGCAGGCCATGCAGAGTGCTCTTGCTCAAGGCCAGTTGCACCGACAGATCGACCAGACGCGCTTCACCACCGGCAGCGGCAATAGCTTCCAGCAAGGCCATCGCGCGTTCGACCGACTGGATGCGGCGGTTCTCGTCGATCATCGGCATGGCTGCATGCTCCTGTGCGGACTATGGGATATGGAGGGCAGCCAATCCCATTGCGGCGCGATGCCGTCGGGACTGGCCAGCCGCTTGTGGTGAACAGCGTGGCGATGGGGGCAAGATGAGCTTCATCCACGCGCAGTACGGTGCGCATGTAACGACTCCCCGGCTTCTGCTCAGGTCATGCGGTTAATGTAGTGCCATAGGCCGCATCCGCAGGCATCATCTTCAGGCCCGGTTGAAGAATCCAAACCAAACAACCGTACCATCCTGCATCTGATTTGCCTTGCTCATCCAGACTAGGGCGTAAACTCATAAACGCTGAATGACCGAAATGGGGTGGAAAGTGGACGGTCCAAGAATGCTGCCCTATCCCCATGTCAGTGGATCGAGTCGAAGGTAGAAGTCGAGGCGGCCGCGATCCGGACGATCAATTCCGAGACCTCCGAACAAGGCATCGAAGGCTTGGCGTGCTTGTGTTTCGGACGTCCATGCCTCACTCGCATTCGCCAGCATGAGTGCAAAGTCGACATAAGGGTCGGCTTTCCCCATGCGGCCAAGATCAATGAACCCCGTGCAACGGAGCGAGCCCGGCTCTACCATCAGGTTCGGCATGGTGGCATCGCCGTGACACACGACCATGTCGCGTGCTTCGTCTACCAAGCGTCCTGGAAGCTGGCTCTCCACCCTTGCCAGCAACGTTTCCGGCTGCACGGCCCTGTCCTCGTCTGAGAGGAAGTCCGGGTTCACCAGGCCCCGCGCGACAACGTTCCTCGCGCGCTCCATCATCGGCCCCAGCCTTCTGTCAAAGGGGCAGTGATGAGGAGCGAGACGATGCAGCGTTCCGATCATCGCTACGATGGAAGGCCAAGCGGCAGCGAGGTCGTTGCCCGATAGTTCACTGGCCGGGACGCCAGGCATTGCGCTCATCACGAGACATGTCTCAGCCTCCTGCCAGTCGAGGACACGTGGACAAGGAATGCCTTGCTGCTCAAGCCATAACAGGCGATCCCGCTCGCCCCTGAGTTCAGCCGCACGGCTCGGACCCGCCATCTTGGCGAAGGCAGCATTGTCGTTCCGGCAATACACTGCATCGCCAGACTCCCCGGCACGCACGGGTAACCATTGGGTTGGACTAAGTGACATCATGCGAGGCTTCTATTCCTTGGCGCCGCCTCCGAAAGGCAGCAGATTGCCAGGTCTGCTTTGGATTGGAATCAGAATTGCAGCTTTCATATCTGAGCAAGGTCTGATTCCAGGCTTTGCATGAGCCGATATGACCTGACTGACTTCGAGTGGCGCGCCATCCAGCCGCATCTGCCCACCAAGGTACGCGGTGTGCCGCGTGTTGATGATCGGCGTGTGCTCAACGGCATCTTCTGGGTTTTACGCTCAGGTGCGCGCTGGGCCGATCTGCCGGCTCGCTATGGTCCGCCTACCACGATTTACAACCGCTTCAACAGGTGGCGCAAAGCCGGTGTCTGGAACCGCCTGATGGACGCCATCATCAAAGCGCACGATGGCAAGGTTCAGATGATTGACACCTCGGTTGTTCGTGTCCACCAGCATGGTGCCACGGCAAAAAGGGGGATCGAGATCATTGTCTCGGTCGTTCGCGAGGCGGACTGACAACCAAGATCCATGCCCTTGTGGATGCGCAGGGCAGGCCGATCAAGCTGACGCTCACTGCAGGCCAGAAGAGCGACATCGCATCGGCGGCGGACTTGATAGCCGACCTGCCAGAGGGCGCCATGCTCTTGGCCGACAAGGGTTACGATGCCAATGCCTTGCGAGCCTCGGTGAAGGAAAAGAAGGCTTGGGCCAACATCCCGCCGAAAGCCAACTGCAAAGACCCGATCTGCTTCAGCCCGTTCCTCTATAAGGCCCGCAACCTCGTGGAGCGCTTCTTCAACAAGGTCAAGCAGTTCCGCCGCGTGGCCACCCGCTACGACAAGCTCGCCGAGAACTACCTTGCCGCCCTGAAACTCGTCTCAGCCCGCATTTGGCTGCGCGGTAATGAGTCTACGTCCTAAATCACAGTTTGACAAGTAAGTTCGGCACTGTCGAATATTTATGGGCGTATTTCGCTTTTGATTTATAAAATCCTTCAGAAAGAGGAAAATTAGTTTTAATGAAAGGACGTGCCTCATCTACGACACAGGCATGAGCCTTATCATGGGCAGCAGAGGTATATCTGCTGTCCACATTTACTTTAATTTCTTCCCTCGTTTCTCAGATATCCTGTAACCCCCGGGGTTGTCATCCGACTTTTCAGCAGCTATACCATGAAAACTACTAATAGCGATTGGGGAGCTAGTACCCCTTGCTACAGATTGATACCGGACGACAAACCTCCCGTCTGACCTGTGCATCAGAGCTGAGAAATACCACCATCGACGACAATCTCTGCCCCGAGAACATACGAAGAATCGTCGCTGGCAAGGTAAAGCGCTGCCGCAGCAATATCCTCTGCCTGACCCATCCGTCCCACAGGGATCTGAGCTGCCATCTGATCTTTAAAGTCTGCAAGCTGCTCCGGGGTTCGGTGCCTGCTAATCAACGGGGTGTCGATGCTCCCCGGACTGATAGCGTTCACCCGAATCTGACGATCCAGTAATTCGCGGGACCAGCTGCGAGCCAGCGAACGCAGAGCAGCCTTGGATGCGGCGAGAAGTGAGATTCCGGGTCTGCCGACATGAATGATAAAAGACGTCGTTAAAATTACCGAGGCACCTTTATTCAGAATCGGAGCAATTGCCTGCATAGAAAAGAAGACGCCTTTCACATTGATACCCATAATCTCATCGTAGCGGCGTTCATCCGTTGTAGCCAGCGGCGTGCCATACGCGATACCGGCATTGGCAAAAAAGATATCAAGCCCGCCAAAGATTTCGCTGATTCTATGGCTTGTAACCCGCATGTCTTCGACAGAACCTGCATCAGCAGAAAGAACGACTGCGTTTTTGCCTAGTATGCTTTGAACCTCATCGAATTTGCTGGTGTCACGGCCAGTAACAACGACGCGTGCGCCTTCACGGACGAAAAGCAGTGCAGTAGCAAGACCAATGCCACTGGTGCCCCCGGTTATCAGCGCGGTCTTTCCATTAAGTCTCATACCATCCCCTTAAGACAGATGTTTTTGGTTAATCAGGAATTCGTAATAGTTCCTAAATTGTGAGTCAGTCAGGATTCTGTTGCGCGACCCGACTAATACGCTGCTTAGCATCTGTGAGCGTATTTGCCATTCGGGTAAGAACCAATTCATGGATAGAAGATGGAGCGGATTCGGGTAGGCCTGCGTTGAAGGGCGGTTCAGGGGCATACTCAAGCAACAATTGTATGGACTGTGCTATGTCCGCCCCTCGTAATTCCGAGATCAACGTGAGCGCAAAATCGATTCCTGCTGTGACGCCCCCACTGGTGATCACATTGCCATCGCGTACCACGCGCCTGTCATCGGCGATTGCTCCAAATAACATAAGCATATCGCGCCAGGCCCAGTGGCAGGCCGCACGGCGTCCCTCCAGCAGGCCTGCTGCAGCAAGGATGAGTGAACCGGTGCAGACGGACGTCAGATATTTTGCGTTGCTGCCAAGTCGTTGAATAACAGCAAGAAATTGCAGGTCTTCGATTGCCGATACACAACCTGCACCGCCAGGGACACACAAGATATCGCACTGCTTAATCGCTTCAAGGCAGGTTAACTCACCGAAGGTTAACCCGTGTGACTTAACAGGTAAGCCATCCAGTGAAGCAACGATTATCTCTACGTCCGGAACGATGCTTAACATCTGATGCGGACCGGTAAAATCGAGGTGCGTAACACCCTCGTAGAGCGGGATAACTACGGTAGTCATTTTAGGCTGCCTCGTGGATTGAGTTTGCTTATTGAACAGCCTCAATGATGGCGCTATGCCTGAATTGCGTAAAGGACATAGATCCCTTAAAATAGGTCATCATGCATACTGTGGGTTTTTATATTTATCCCGGTCACCAGATTCTTGACCTTGCCGGTCCATTCGGCGCATTTGAATCTGTGACGCTTATTCTGGGACACTCTTTCTATGAACTCAGCACCCTGTCGCGTGCCGGGGGAATGGTGTGCGGAAGCGGTGGTCTTCCGGTTGAGACCCGCCAGGCAACCGCAGCAGAGATAGACACGCTGATTGTCGTCGGCGGTGATACTGTCACCATGCTTGATAGCTGTGAGGTAGAGGTGGTCGCAGCACTCGCTGGCCGGACTACGCGTGTCGCCAGCGTCTGCACCGGAGCATTCCTTCTCGCCAAAATGGGTTTGCTTGACGGCAGGCGGGCAACCACTCACTGGCGTATGGCTCACCGGTTGCAGCAGGAATATCCTGCCGTGAAAGTTGAATCTGACCGGATTTTCACTGTGGACCGTGGGATCTGGACATCGGCCGGAGTGACTGCTGGTATAGACTTGGCGCTGGCATTAATAGAGGCCGACCTTGGCGTCGATGTGGCGCGCAGGGTGGCCAGTGAGCTCGTTGTCTATCATCGCCGATCAGGCGGTCAGTCGCAGTTCTCTCCAATGTCATTGATGGATCCTGAAACCGACCGTATGCGTATGGCATTAAGCTATATGCGTGACCACCTTCACGAACCGCTATCGATCGAAAGGATTGCGGAGGCCGTCAATCTTAGTCCTCGCCAGTTCGGGCGTAACTTTCGTCGGGAAACTGGTGAAACTCCTGCCCGGGCGGTAGAACGTCTGCGCAGCGAAGCAGCTATGGTGCGGTTGCAAGCGGGCTCCGAGCCTATAGAGTGGATCGCCGGCGCGGTGGGCTTCGGTGACCCGGAACGGATGCGACGGGCTTTCATAAAGATTTATGGCAAGCCACCGCAGGCTGTTCGTCGTGCTGACAAGTCAGGAAGGAATTAGAGGGCCAGCGGCGTGCCATGCCGCTGGCTTTAGTATTTTTTGTCCGAAGAAAATACGAGGAAATATGCTTCCAAATTACCATTGATTAGAAAGAAAAACTCACTGCGAGATACCAGTCCTACAAGCGTCAGTTACCCCCTACGCTTCTGGACGGAAACTTGGTCTATAGCTACAACAATATTGTAGCCTTGCATTGTGTTGTCCTGCACCACTTCCACGGTGCCCTGAAACGCCGGCGGACGCTCATTTCCCCCTCATATCATCGGTGCCCGTATGGAAGTAGACAAAGCGGATGGAGCGGGCACAGGTATCTCGCCAGCAGCTGGGTGAAATTGCCAACTACAACGTTGATGTTCTATATGATATGATCATAGTCTATTTTCGGCAAATATTCAGAAATGAGGAAGGCAATGGCTTGGGATACAGAAGGCACCAAGCGCAGGATTCTGGAAGCAGCTGCTATTCAATTCGCGGAACGAGGAGTGGATGCTGCAACCATTGAGCAGATCGCGAAGACCGCAGGTATCAACAAAGAACGGATTTATAAATATTTCGGGGACAAGAAATCACTCTTCAGGACGGTGTTGGGTGAAGAGCTCCGGAAGGTTGCTCAGGCGGTGCCAATTGAATCGATAACTGTTGAAGGCATCGGCGAGTATGCGGGCCACGCCTATGACTACCATCTCTCACATCCGGAACTGAACCGGCTTCTTCGCTGGGAGGGCATGATGTTGGATGGAGACATACCGGACGAAACATTACGTCGTGACTTTTACGCCGAAAAAATCCGGGCAATTGAGATGGGACAAAAAGCTGGGTTATTCACTCAGGCTTTTGATGCTGATCACCTTGCTTTCATGATTCTCGGGTTGGCCGGGTGGTGGGCCGCAATGCCCCAGGTAGCGAGAATGTTTGCCGGGGCTGAGGACGAACAAGAGCATATCCGTCGCCGAGCCGCTGTTGTGCAGGCTGCTCGTCGCCTTGCCCTTGCCTCGTAGCTCTCCGTGTGACGTCGCGCGACCCGACAGGTAAGCATATCCTCTAGAATGGCCCATCAGAGCGTTGGTGGGTTTCAAGTCGGCATTGTCCCCCTATCATGAACGGTCGATAGTAATGGCAACGCCCTGGCCGCCGCCGACGCAGAGTGTCGCGAGGCCTTTATTCAGGCTGCGGCGCCGCAGTTCATGTATCAACGTGACAAGTATTCGCGCCCCTGCAGCCCCAATGGGGTGACCCAGCGCAATTGCTCCTCCGTTGACGTTTATCTTGCTGGTATCCCACCCAAGTTCTTTATTAACGGCCAGAGCTTGCGCCGCGAACGCCTCGTTAGCTTCGATCAAATCGAGTTCTTCAATCTTCCAGCCAGCGCGTGCCAAGGCCAGCCGAGTGGCCGGCACAGGGCCAATGCCCATGATGGCGGGGTCAACCCCTACGCTGGCATAGGTTCGGATGGTTGCGAGCACTGGTAGCCGCAGTTGCGCTGCTTTCTCTGCGCTAGCAACCAGAACTATGGCGGCACCATCATTCAGTGTTGATGAGTTGCCCGCTGTAACCGTTCCTTCTCCTAACTTCCGGAAGGCGGGCTTTAGAAGAGCCAGCTTTTCAATGGTAGTGTCGGGACGTGGTTGTTCATCGATATCAAAGCTCCTGTCTTTCTGGCCTTTCCGAGAGACAGTTATGGGGACGATCTCATCTATGAACCGGCCTGCAGTGATGGCGTTAATTGCTTTCTGCTGAGAGGAACGTGCGTAAGCATCCTGCTCTTCACGGCTGATGCAGTAGCGTTCGGCGAGATTCTCCGCAGTGATGCCCATATGATACCGGTGGAAAGCATCCCATAGCCCGTCCAGAAGCAGGCTATCTTTCACTTCACCATGCCCGATTCGAAGGCCTGTGCGCGATCCTGGTAAAAGGTACGGTGCCAGGCTCATGCTTTCCTGCCCCCCGGCGAGAACGAGATCCGCATCTCCATTCCCTATGGCCTGAGCGGCCAGTTGAACGGCCTTGAGTGCCGAACCGCATACTTTGTTGATGGTCAATGCCGGAACGGTATGAGGTAATCCTCCTCCGATTGCGGCTTGACGCGCAGGATTTTGCCCGCAACCTGCCATCAGCACCTGCCCGAGAATAACTTCGTCAATTTGGCTCGGGTCAACACCAGTATTTCTTAAAATACTACTTATCACTGCCGCCCCTAACTGGTGCGCAGGGATGCCCGACAAACTACCTTGAAAGGACCCAACCGCCGTTCGTTCAGCCGCCAGGATAACAACGTCTTTGCACTTTCCCATTTCGCCCCCCTAACTATCAGGCATGACCGAGCAAGCGTGTTGTGGACTTCGCACGGTTTGTGTTGGCCCATAGTGAGGAACAGCCAGCCTCATACAAGCACGAATGCAAAAAATAGCTCGTCAACCGCACAGACATCTCTGTAGCTGATAAATGCTCGCGAGCATTCTCTAATGGGATGTCAGTTGAACTCCTTGCAGCTCGCCAGGGAGCCGATGAGTTACAGAACAGGAAATTCTGGTATTGCAAATGATGCTGACGATATCGGCACGGCGCCAATCGCCATCCTGTTTCGTATATTTTCTCGCGTTTTCGAGCTTCGTAAATATGGGCTGCGGCAACTGTGTTGAGCGCGATATTTCCTGAGAAAATGTGATTGAAGTACGCTTCATCCAAAGTGTGTTGCTTTTCGCGCGATCAACACCATCCAGGTTGTATAGCAACGCCTGCCCCAGTTGAAGTGAAGCGGCAAAGCAACTGGATACCGACCATGTTTCTCCCGTACAGATAGAAAGGGGGGTTACGATCGCCGAGCCGGCAGGTTCTTCATCATCGATATGGATCATCACATCAGAGACCTCAATGATCTGTTTCCCTTGTGATATCGCAGGAAGCCCCGTGACTGACGTCGGCACAAAGAATATTTCCACCGCCATATTCGCAATAGATAGCTCCAGCACATGGTTTTCGGTACGGCCCCAGGATGCCTTGCCGGAAATCTCGATAGCATCCAAAGCAGTTTCAACCGGTTTGTTGCCGGCAACGATGTTGAGCTTACGAATGGACCCGGTGCAAATCCTGCTATCTGGCTGGGTGTTGGCAAGGAATTGCCTCAGACACTCTATGGACAGTTCGATTACATCAATTGTGCTCAGGTGTGGTGTCTGATGGCTCGTTCCCTTCTGTGACCACACTTCGGGAAGTATGACCTGGCCGAGGCAAGTGAAGTTTAGTGGATCAGAGCCTCCAGCCCATTGGAAATTGGCGACTATCTGATCTGTTCGTAAATATCCATCCCCGAAATAACGGGATTTCCTGACACCCAGGAATTCATCAATCTCTTTATAGTATGCCAATTCCATAACAGCCTCCGATATTAGACCTTGTCAATGGATGCGGATTTAAAGAATAAGAGTTTTGTATTCTCTCTGTGCGATATCGATGGCTTGTGCAGCATCCATTACTGGCCTTCTGCCGGTAATTTCTGCAATGCGAGTAATGCGTTCCTCCATCGTTCCACCGACGATTACATATTTGATTCCAAGTTCATCGAAGGTATCTTTTAACAAAGCATCTGATGCTGAGCGAAATTGTTCATTTACCGGCCGGTGACCATCCTTTGCCAACGGCAATTCATTTGGAAGATGAATAAACAGATCAAATGAATTTCGTACATGCCGTTTGAATAGTTTTCCAAGCTCCGTCATTACCTGTTCGAAGTAGACCAGCTCTGGTGTTTTTTCCGCAGCTTCGCCCGGAGCCAAACTGATGGTCTCATTGGGATTGATGCCATATTTCACACGCACACTCCCATAGATCCATTCCTGCAATGAACAACCGTCAGAAACGAAGTCTGATGACTTAAGGTGCTCATGAAGTACGCGTTCCGTATGACGGGTAACAATCATCTGAATCAGTTGCGCGGAAGTGACTTCCTCCAATGTTTTTCCTGGCGCTGCTTCCGGGAGAATTTCCCGCATTGTTCTTGCCTCTGTTCGAGGAAGAGCCAGGAAGTGGCTGACGACAAGTGATGTCAGAGTTTTTCCGGATGAATAGGTGCCAGTTATGCCCAAGCGCATATATAATATCCTCATATAAATTAGCTAAGGTCCCATACCGTTTAATATTGAGTATGAAATTCCTGATGAAATTTAGATCCGCAGTCATGCTGGATCATGTTTGAAATAGTAAATACTGAACTCGCGGTAAGTTATTTCCCGCCGGAAATCAGAATGTTGATTGTTTGACACTACAATTAATCTGAATCTGCATGCGTATTTATTGAAAGAAAAGCTTTTCTTGGGTTATTCGATAATTAATTCTTCGCCCAGTTGATCGCCAGATCTCTAGCGTTATTTTCTGCGTTGGCTTTTGTTGTCGCAAAATCTGAATTCACGACGGTTGGGGCTACATGGATATTCTCCATATCATCAATGCCAATAAAATTGAGCCAATCTTCAAGATAAGGGGTCGCAAAGTCAGTGCCAAAGCCTGCGGGGATTTCGTTGTAGTAAACGCCGCTGGCGTGAACAACCAACGCCTTCTTGCCTGTCAGCAGGCCAGAATAGCCTTTCTCAGGGTCGAACCCGAAAGTCCAGCCGGGTTGGGTAACCACATCGATAAATTGTTTAAGTTTATAGGGAATGCCGTTATTCCACAGAGGTACGTTGAAGACGAGAATATCGGCGGATGCAAATCGATCAAAAACTTGTTTTGTGCGTTCCCATACCTGCTTTTGGTCTTCGGTGAAATTACCGCCGGAAAACAATGCCATCTTCGCACCGACAGCCAATCCATCGAATTCCGGTAGATCATCTGTGAAAATATTGAATATATCTATTTCCAAGTTGGTATTTTTATTTAGCTCTTCAATGAAGAGCTTGGCTACGGTGAGGGATTGACTGTCGGCTTCCCGTGTTGACGCATTGATATGTAGTAATTTCATAATTATTTCCTTAATTTAACGGTTGGTGATTGGCGGATTCAAGTTCGAAGTGCAACGCTAAGCCGCCTGTCTTAACTCTGCAAAGACCACTGAAGGCTGCCGGAACCC
>NZ_CBFFRK010000031.1:0-37650 GCF_965644245.1 Erwinia sp. V71 | reverse complement strand
AGCAGGATAGCTTATCGGTAGCTAACCGTCCCTCCATCCACATGACCAAGCGTTGCACTTATTATCTGAATTCGCGTCCTTTCCTTTTAATTGCTCCTGGATAGCATTCCATTCCGCGTGTTTCAACAATTCACTCAACGCAGCTGCATAGTTTTCCTGCCGGGTGGAAGACTGTGTAGTAAGAGCATTTGAGTTATGAGTAACAAGATCTACCATCGTTTTATCCTCTGTTGTTCTTTATGCAATTATTTTAAATGCTAATGAAGCGCAATGCGTGAAATATAATAATGTTGAGATGGGTGAAGTTTTTCTGTTTTTCGCCTTTTTAAAACGGGTAAGTTTATTGCGGTAGCTAATGGATGGTGTGTTAATGAATTTATTATCGAAGGATGGCGGCTAAATACTTGATGATTCTTCCGCTGTTAACAATAAGCCATGGGCGTGGTCGTAGATTAATTTTTTGTAAAGATGCCTGCGTAATGGCTTGCCCCGCGCGAGGTTGATATACGCTAATAAGTTTATGCGTAGCCAATGCGGCTGCGTGAAGCAGGATGGATGTCGCTGCACCTATTCTCAGGAGAACCTTATGCCTCGCCTGTTATCGACACTGCTGGTTACCACATCATTGCTTTTCTCCGCCGCCACCCAGGCCCAGGCCCAGGCTAAGGTGGAACAGTTGTTGGATGGGTTAGATCACCCCTGGTCACTGGCCTTTTTGCCTGATGAAAAGCATCTGCTAATCACCGAACGTTCCGGGCAGCTGCGTCTGTGGAGCGTACAGGACGGTCTGTCACAACCCATTAGCGGTGTGCCGCAGGTGTGGGCGCAGCGTCAGGGCGGTTTGCTGGATGTGGTGCTAGCACCGGACTTCACCAGTAGTCGTCGCGTCTGGCTCAGTTATACCGAAGAGGGCAAGGAGGGCGCGGGAGCCGTCGTTGGTTATGGCGTATTGAGTGACGATAATCGCCAGCTGCGTGATTTTAAAGTGGTGCTGCGTCAGCAGGGGCTGTCGTCTGGTGCGAACCTGGGCACCCGCATGGTGTTTGATCGTGATGGCTATCTGTATATCGTGTTCGGCGATAACTTCAACAGCGCTACTGCGCAGGATCTGGATAAGCTGCAGGGCAAAATTGTGCGTCTGACGGCGGATGGTGCGATCCCGCCGGATAATCCGTTTGTTGGACGCAGTAATGCGCGTGGCGAAATCTGGGCGTACGGTTTGCGCAACCCGCAGGGGGTGGCGCTGAATCCGTGGACACAACAGATCTGGGAAAGCGAACATGGACCGCGCGGTGGTGATGAAGTCAATATCATCGCCAGAGGGAACAACTATGGCTGGCCACTGGCGACCTAGGGGCTGGATTACAGCGGCAGTAAGGTGCCGGAATCGAAAGGTGGGGAAGTCGCCGGTACGGTGCAGCCGGTTTTTTACTGGAAAGTCTCTCCGGCCATCAGTGGTATGGCGTTCTATAACAGTGCCCGCTTCCCGCAGCGGAAAAACTCGCTGTTTATCGGTGCGCTGAAGGAAAAAAGCCTGATTCGCCTGACGCTGAATGGCGAGAAAGTGGTGGAGCAGCAACGCTTGTTGCAGGATCGCGGTGAACGTATTCGTGATGTGCGCGTGGGGCCGGACGGTTTTCTCTATGTGCTGACCGACGAGCGTGACGGTAAGCTGCTGAAGGTCGTGCTGTAATCAGTAACGGGCCAGCCCGCGCTGGCCCGCGATTTATTTCACCCAGCGACACACTTCCCAGCCGCGGGTGACGGCTTCCTGATGCAGCCACGCATCCGGATTAATCACATGCGCATGGTCGGCGTGTTCCAGCATCGGCAGGTCATTTTTCGAATCGCTATAGGCCCAGGTGTGCTGGAAATTTTTGTCCTTTTTCCAGTCGGCGACGCGGGTGACTTTGCCCTCTTTATACGTCATGGTGCCGTAGGTGGCACCGCTATAGCGACCATCGATGATTTCCACACCAATCGCCAGCGCGCCATCGGCACCGAGGTGTTGCGCAATCGGCTCGACAAGATGCTCGCCGCTGGCGGAAATCACGATCACCGTATCGCCGCGCTGCTGGTGCCAGCTGATGCGCTCGCGGGCAGAGGGGTAGACGCGCGGCAGGATATCACGCTGAATAAAACGGCGTATCCAGCCTGCTACGGTCGGCGCCGCCATACCGGCTAACGGCGAGAGCGTGGTATTCATATACTCCTCCATCGCCAGCGTTCCCTGATAGTACTGATCCATCAATAACCGCTCCTGTTCGAGCAGCTCTTCTGCGGCGAAACCCTGTGATACCAGCCAGCGTAGCCAGAGTCCGGTACTGTCTTCGCAAATCAGGGTTTCATCAAGGTCGAAAAGGGCTAAATCCATCGTCGTTCTCCTCTGGAAGCGGGTATCAGGTTAACGGATTTATATGACGGGCTTAACATCTCTGCGAAAAATCGGAATTTCACCTGGTCGCGCTGACGGCCTGCAGGCGGTGAAATCATCCGCATCCGGCGGCAGGCTACAGAATTATCTAATAAACTCTAGATAACTTTACGGTCTTGCGGTTTTTTTCCTGCTGCTGAAAGGTTAGCGTATTAGGTTAATTGTTGTCTGATAACAGCATGAAACCGTTAATATTTATAGGGATAGACTGGTCCTGCCATGAATAAAACTCGCCTCTGCGTCAGTGTCCGGACACTGGCGGCTGCCACCAGCGTATTGCTGTTGACCTCTTCTCTCGCCTTCGCCGCTGAGCAGGCACCCGCCGCGCCCGCGATTGATGCGAAAGCCTGGATTTTAATCGATTACGCCAGCGGGAAAGTGCTGACGGAGTCTGAAGCCGATCAGCGTCTTGATCCCGCCAGTCTGACCAAGATGATGGCCAGTTATGTGATCGGCCAGGCGCTGAAATCTGGCAAGATTACCAATGACGATATGGTGACGGTGGGGAAAGATGCCTGGGCGACCGGCAATCCGGTGCTGCAGGGGTCGTCACTGATGTTCCTGAAGCCGGGCGATCGGGTGCCGGTGTCCGAGCTGAATAAAGGGATTGTGATTCAGTCCGGCAATGATGCCAGTATTGCGCTGGCGGATTATGTTGCCGGCAGTCAGGATTCGTTTGTCGGTCTGATGAATAACTATGTGAAAGCGCTGGGTTTGCAGAATACCCAGTTTAAAACCGTGCATGGTCTCGATTCCGCCGGGCAGTACAGTACCGCGCGCGATATGGCGCTGATTGGTCAGGCGTTAATCCGTGATGTGCCGGAAGAGTATGCGCTGCATAAAGAGAAAGAGTTCACCTTCAATAATATTCGTCAGCCGAACCGCAACCGTCTGTTGTGGAGCAGTAATCTGCATGTTGATGGCATTAAAACCGGGCATACCTCTGGAGCAGGCAATAACCTGGTGGCATCCGCCACCGAAGGGGATATGCGCCTGATTTCGGTAGTGCTGGGCGCGCAGACGGATGCGATTCGTTTTCGTGAAAGTGAGAAACTGCTGACCTGGGGCTTCCGCTTCTGGGAAACGGTGACACCACTGAAAGCCAATACAGCATTTTCCAGCCAGCGCGTCTGGTTTGGCGACCGTCAGCAGGTCAGTCTCGGAGTCGAGAAGGATGCGGCATTAACCATCCCGAAAGGACAGATGAAGAATCTGAAGGCCAGTTTTACCCTCAGTTCACCGCAGCTGCAGGCACCGTTAAAGAAATATCAGCAGGTAGGTACGATTGATTTTCAGCTTGATGGCAAAACCATTGAACAGCGTCCGCTGGTGGTGTTAGAGGAGGTGCCGGAAGGGGGCTTCTTTAGCCGTATCTGGGACTTTGTGATGATGAAGATTGATGGCTTGTTTGGTCAGTGGTTCTCGTAATCCTTTCCCGCAGCCTGTTGTCTGCTGAAGAGCAGCAGGTTTGAGGCGGCGCAGTGGCCGCCTCAATGGTAATGACTCAGAAGTTATACAGAATCGCGGAAATCGCGACCAGGCCAGCCAGTACCACAAAGATATTGCTGACGGCACCGCTGTATTTGCGCATCGCCGGCACTTTGTTGATGGCATACATTGGCATCAGGAACAGCAGGACGGCAATCACCGGGCCACCGAGGTTTTCAATCAGGCCCAGGATGCTCGGGTTCAGGGTAGCGACAATCCAGGTGGTGACCAGCATAAACAGCGCAGTGAAGCGGTTCAGTTTGTGTTCACTCACTTCTTTGCCAGAACCACGCAGTTGTTTGGCAATCAGACCGTTTAAGCCTTCACGCGCACCCAGATAGTGACCCAGGAACGATTTGGTAATCGCCACGAACGCGATGACGGGTGCCAGCCACGCCATCATCGGCGTGTTAAAGTGGTTTGCCAGGTAAGACAGAATGGAAATGTTCTGCGCTTTCGCTTCTACCAGATTCTCCGGCGTCAGGCTCATCACACAACTGAAGACAAAGAACATCACCGTGACAACCATCATCAGATGGCTGTAAGCCAGGATACGTGAGCTTTTCGCCTCGGCCTGGTCACCGTACTCTTCGCGTTTTGCCACTGCAAAGGCGGAAATAATCGGTGAGTGGTTAAAGGCAAACACCATCACCGGAATCGCCAGCCACAGTGTCATCAGCAGACCATTACCACTGCCGGACAGCGACACGTTATGGAAAATTGCACTGCTCCAGTTCGGGATCAGCCACAGTGCCAGCAGCATCAGTACCGCCACAAACGGGAACACCAGCAGGCTCATAGTTTTAACAATGATCTCTTTGCCAAAACGCACGATTGTCATCAGGCCGATAATCAGAATCAGCGCCAGCACTGCACGTGGCGGGGACTGCAGGTGCAACTGGTGAGTCATAAAGCTGTCAACGGTATTGGTGATCGCCACGCTGTACACCAGCAGAATGGGGTAGATCGCCAGGAAGTAGAGCAGGGTAATAATTTTACCTGCACCGACACCAAAATGTTCTTCCACCACTTCGGTGATATCGGCGCCAGGTTTGCTGCCGGATAACACAAAGCGGCACAGGCCGCGGTGCGCGAAGAACGTCATCGGGAAGGCCAGCAGCGCCATAATCACCAGCGGGATCAACCCACCGAGGCCGGCATTGATAGGCAGAAACAGAACGCCTGCGCCAATCGCTGTACCGTATAAACCCAACATCCACATGGTGTCGCTTTTACGCCACGCCATGGCATTTTGTTGTTGATCACCCGCCAGAATAGCGGTCTGAGAGGATTCCATGAACTTCTCCAGTGTGCCGAAATAAAAAATAATTCATTCACAGTGACAGTTTTCAGCCATCACTATTTTTTATGGCGCACACTCTACCACCGCAATAAATGCTGTACAGCGTTCGTTTTGTTATATCGGGTGATCAGGATCACAACTGCGTCAATAAAACCAGACCAATAGTCTGTGTTTTATGGTTTTGACTGATTTATGTTCTGGTTGTCAGTTTGAGGGTGGTGTTAAGTCCTGTATTTTGCCTCTTCCACTGTCATTAAATGTTGCCTTATTTGTCTGTTTTTTAGCCGCAAATTGAATTAATGCGATATAAATCAGCGGGATGTCATATTGAAAACTTATGACTGGTTTAACTATTCACCAGTTTGCGCAACGAAAGGGAAAGAATGGCGTGATGAACGGGGATATTGCGCAATAAATAATGTATTTCACGCCTGCGGGGAAATAGCCAAACGTTGCGATGCAATTAATCACGCAATAAAACAACAGGCCCGTTTTATTTCGAGCCTGGCGAGATTAATGGCGCACCCAGCCTTTACGAATCGGAATGGAAAACAGCAGGCGATATAACTGGCTGAGCCGTTGCAGCATCGGTGAACCGTAGAATTGCCACGCCATCTGAGAAAACAGACAACCCAGCATGCCGACCAGCAAGCCGCCCAGCATATCCATCGGCCAGTGCACGCCAAGATAAACCCGCGACCAGGCGATAGCGGCGCCGATCAGCAGCAGAATTGCGCCCGACCAGCGGCGGTGCCAGGACAAAAAGGCCAGTGCAAAGGTAAAAATGGTGGTGCCGTGGTCGCTGGGGTACGAGTAATCCGGCGCATGTTCGAGGAACTGGTGGCCAATGCCGAGGGTAAAGGGGCGCGGGTGCGGGAAGAGTGAGCCGAGACACCAGGAGATCGCCAGCGCATACAGCAGTGCAATGCCGGTTTTCAGTACCAGAACGCGTTGTGAAGTCAGATGATCGCGTGGCCCCCACAACCACAACGCCACAATCAGCAGCGGCACAATGGCGATCAGATCGCGAGCCAGAAAAGTGGCGCATGCCAGCAGCCAGTGCGGTGAGTCTGGGGTGGCGTTAATTGCGAGAAATAGCGTCTGGTTCAGTTCTTCCATTATCACACTCCGGCTGGCCAAAAAAACAATAAAACAAGCGGATAGCCTAAGGAAGGTGCGATTAATTCGATGGGAACCATTTTTTCGTCCTGTCATCGTATGGTAAATGAACAAAGAACCGCCCAAAACACTGAAAACGATAGATGAACGGCAATCATTGTAGTCATGAACAGAACTTTGAATGATTAAATCGCACCTTCCCTAAAAGGATGGTGGACGGGGATAAAGTGATTTTGTCTTAAATGACACGGGTGTTTTGTTTTTGTTTAATTTTGATGACGTGTAATGCTAATTGAGAATCATGTCTCTAATTATGCCCGCGAAGCGTGGCTGAAAAGGGATGTCGGTTAAGAAAATTCCCATAAAAAAACCCGCTAACCAAATGGTTAACGGGCTCCTCAATTTGGGGATTTCAAAGAAAAGCAGTGGCACTTATTAAGACTGTGACCCTAAACAAAAGTTCTCAACATTTAATAAATATTTTTTAGCCGGCAAAAATCGGCCAGATAATGACGATTAATGTCCCTGCCAGGGTGAGCAGGACGTTGGCGATAGCATAGGTGCCGGCATAGCCCAGCGCGGGGATATTACTGCGCGCGGTATCGCTGATAATCTCCATTGCTGGTGCGCAGGTGCGTGCCCCCATAATCGCGCCAAACAGCAGCGCGCGGTTCATGCGCAACACCCATGCGCCAAACAGGAAGCAGATTACTACCGGCAACAGACTCACCACCAGGCCTGCGACCAGCATCTGCCAGCCCGCGCTGCCGAGTCCGTGGGTCAGGCCGCTACCCGCGCTGAGGCCGACGCCAGCCATAAACACCATCAGGCCGAACTCTTTCACCATCGTCAGCGCACCCTGCGGAATATAACCAAAGGTCGGGTGGTTGGCGCGTAAAAAGCCCAGCATAATGCCAGCGAACAGCAGGCCAGCGGCATTACCAATGCCAAAACTGAAACCGCTGAACTGGAAGGTGATCATGCCGACCATCAAACCAATAATAAAGAAGGCGCAGAAGGCGAGCAGGTCGGTCACCTGGCTGTGAATAGAGATAAAGCCGATGCGGTCCGCGACGCTTTTGACCCGGCGCGCTTCGCCGCTGACCTGCAGCACATCACCTTTATTCAGCATAATGCTGTCGTCAATCGGCATCTCAATCTGGCTGCGGATCACCCGGTTAAGAAAACAGCCGTGATCGGTCAGCTTTAGCTGGCTGAGACGTTTATTTACCGCGTTATTATTTTTGACCACGATCTCTTCGGTGACGATGCGCATATCGAGCAGGTCGCGGTCAAACACCTCTTTACCGTTGCGGAAGCTGGGATCGAGACGTGAATGCGCGTCAGGATAACCCACCAGCGAAATCTCATCACCGGGTTGCAGGATGGCGTCGCCATCGGGATTAGCGAGAATGCCGTTACGGCGAATACGTTCGATATAGCAACCGGTCTGGCGATAGATGCCCAGTTCGCGCAGGTTCTTGCCATCGGCCCAGGCAACCAGCTCTGGCCCGACACGGTAAGCGCGGATCACCGGCAGATACACTTTGCGTGAACTGTCGGTATCGAGGCCGCGTTCGCGGGCAATCTGCTGCGCACTGGTCGGCAGATCCTGATGCTGCAATTTTGGCAGATAGCGTGCGCCGACGATCAGGCTGACCAGACCAATCAGATAGGTCAGGGCATAGCCGAGGCTGAGGTTATCCTGCAGACGATTCAGCGCCGTGGCGTCGCCGATGGTTTGCCGCAGCGTATCGCCGGCACCGACCAGCACCGGCGTCGAGGTCAGTGAACCTGCCAGCATCCCGGCAGTCAGACCAATATCCCAGCCGAGCAGCTTGCCAAGTCCAAGCGCGATGAGCAGCGCACTGAGCACCATCACAATCGCCAGCATCAGATAATTTTTTCCGTCGCGGAAGAAAATAGAGAAAAAATTGGGACCGGCTTCGACACCGACACAAAAAATAAACAGCATAAAACCAAGGTTAAGGGCTTCGGTATTTATGGCGAAATGCTGTTGTCCGAGCAACAGAGAAACCACTAAAACGCCAATGGAATTACCCAGTTGTACAGAACCTAAGCGTAATTTGCCTAAGCAAAGACCTAATGCCAGCACCACAAATAATAACAGGATGTAATTCCCGCTTAACAATTCTGCGACGTTTATGTTCACGGCTTAACTTCTTGTTTACCAGTAACTTGTTGATAGAAGTGAGTTTATGCGCTAACGTTTATCTGCATCCAGACATTGCTCTGCGTGTATCGCGTGAAAGTCACAGTGCCAGTGAGGGCAAATAAAAGCGCGACTATTTTAATCATTTATTTATATTTCGGCCACCAGAAACAGCACGATTTTTAATTTCGGCGTTATCTTTTCTGTTGAATTAAAGGGAAAATTAATTCAGGGACAGGCTTTAACTGAATCATCTGAGGATACGCTATGCTGCTGCAAGGCGTCCGTTTATCGGGCGTAATAACCTGTCTCCTGCTTTTCTGTGCGATTTTTATTATCGTGCGTTATGGCATTGTTATCGATCGCCCGGGAGAAAGCCGGGTGCAGCCAGGTTTGTTGCTGTTTGTGGTCCCCGGTGTGTTATCCGGATTAACCTCGCGTCAGGCACCGCTGAGTGTGGCGCTGTGCGGCGCGCTGCTGGCGATCCCTGCTTGTCTGCTGCTGTCATACACCCGTTTTGTCGCTGGTGCCGGTTTCTGGCAGGAGCTGGCATGGTACGCCAGTGCGCTGTTCTGGTGTGGTTCGGGCGCGCTGGTGGTGATGTTATGGCGTGCACTGTTTCTGCGCGATGAGTAATAACAGCCAGTAACCTCTTCAGAAAACAAAAAAACCGGGCTTAACCCGGTTTTTTGTTTTATCGACAGCGTGGCAATTATGCCTGGTACAGGCTCAGATGCTCTTTGGCATACGCTTCGAAGTCGGTGCAGCCGCCGATGTGTTTCTGGTCGAGGAAGATTTGCGGTACGGTTTCTACCGGCTTACCTACGGTTTTTTCCAGATCAGCTTTGGTGATGCCTTCAGCATGGATATCAACATAGCGGAAGTTAAAATCATCACGGTCTGCCGTCAGTTTTTCCGCCAGTTCTTTTGCGCGCACACAGTAAGGGCAGCCAGGACGTCCAAAGATCACTGCAAACATAGGTCACTCCTCAAGGTTAAAATCTGTTCTGTGATTATCGTCACAGTTTATCGCTTAGTGCGCTAATCATGCCCGCTTCGCTGACGGAAAGGAAGAAGGAATTGCCTGTTAATCTGATTAGTGCAGGCTATGCAGAAGGGCGTGGATTAGGCTTTAATAGGGCAACGCGGCTGCCAGGCTGGCGGCGTAACCCCTGGAATTCCGGGCGCAACCACGCGGAGAGAGTCGATGACTCCCGCCACAGGAGAATAAAATGCGCAAATTTGGCGAATTACCCAAATGGGTGCTGCTGCTGGAAGTGCTGGGTATTGTATTGCTGATACTGGCGATGTTGTCAGTCAATCAGTGGCTGACGTTACCCGCGTCGCTGCAGGGAAAAGGCGCGGCGACGCTGATGATCTTTGCCGGTATCGCCCTGATGCTGCCTGCCGCAATCACCCTGATGTGGCGCACCGCCCAGGCGCTGGCGCCGGAACTGTTTGGCCGCCCACGCGCGAAAAAATCCCCGAATCACTCTGGAGACTCTCATGACGCCGACCATTGATCTGTTACGTTCACATCGCTCTGTGCGCGCTTTTCGCGATCAACCGATAACAGATGCCCAGCGCGAGGCGATTATCGCCGCTGCCCAGTCCGCCTCTACCTCCAGTTTCCTGCAATGCTCTTCAATTATGCGCATCAGCGATCGCGACCTGCGGCTGAAAATGGTGGAACTGAGTGGCGGACAACAGTACGTCGCCCAGGCAGCAGAGTTCTGGGTATTCTGCGCTGACTTTAACCGCCATCTGCAAATCTGCCCGCAGGCGCAACTCGGTCGCGCCGAACAGCTGCTGCTGGGCTGCATCGATACGGCGCTGATGGCGCAAAACGCCATGGTGGCGGCGGAATCCCTTGGTCTCGGCGGTGTGTTTATCGGTGGTGTCCGTAACCATATCGCAGCCGTCAGCGACGCGCTGGAACTGCCGAAATATGTATTGCCACTGTTTGGACTGTGCCTGGGCTGGCCGGATCAGCAACCGGATGTCAAACCACGTATGCCGGCGCAGATGCTGGTGCATGAAAATCGTTACCAGCCGCTCGATCAACAGCAGCTGGCACAGTACGACCAGCAGTTGCTGGACTACTACCAGCAGCGCGACAGCAATCAGCGCACTGATACCTGGAGTGCGCATATTCAGCGCACCATTATTAAAGAGAGCCGCCCGTTTATTCTCGATTTCCTGCACCAGCAGGGATGGGCGACCCGTTAACTCTGGCTTGATGAGGCTTGCTGGTGAAAATTGCCATTTTGTCCCGCGACGGTTCGCTTTACTCCTGCAAACGCCTGTGCGAAGCGGCGCAGGCGCATGATCATCAGGTGGAGGTTATCGACCCGCTCTCCTGCTATATGAATATCGATCCGGCTGCGGCGGCGCTGCACTATCGCGGCCAGCCACTCGACCATTTCGATGCGGTTATCCCACGCATTGGCCCGGCCACCACCTTTTACGGCATGGCGGTGCTGCGCCAGTTTGAAATGGGCGGCAGCTACCCGCTGAATGAGTCGGTCGCCATCACCCGTGCGCGCGATAAACTGCGTTCGCTGCAGTTGCTGGCGCGTCAGGGCATTGATATGCCGCTGACCGGTTTCGCCCATTCGCCGGATAATACCCGCGATCTGATCGAGATGGTCGGCGGCGCACCGCTGGTGGTGAAGCTGGTTGAAGGCACCCAGGGCATCGGCGTGGTGCTGGCGGAAACGCGTCAGGCAGCGGAAAGTGTTATTGACGCGTTTCGCGGACTGAATGCCCATATTCTGGTACAGGAATACATAAAAGAAGCGCGTGGCTGCGATATTCGCTGCCTGGTGATTGGTGATGAAGTCGTGGCAGCGATTGAGCGGCAGGCGAAAGAGGGCGATTTCCGTTCTAACCTGCACCGTGGCGGCACCGCCAGACCGGTGGAAATCAGTGAGCGCGAACGGGAAATTGCGGTGAAAGCCGCCAGTACGCTGGGGCTGGATGTCTCCGGGGTGGATATTCTACGGGCCAGCCGGGGGCCGCTGGTGATGGAGGTTAACGCCTCGCCAGGCCTTGAGGGCGTGGAAAGTATCACGGGGATCGATATCGCCAGCCTGATGATCCAGTGGATCGAACGTCATGCCCAGCCTGGTTTCTGTCTGAAAACGGGCGGCTGAAGTCATATTTTCGTCATCATCGTGGTGTTTAGGCCATTTTTTCCGTAAGCTGTGCGCTCTTTATTCGCGGTATGGGGCAGTAAAAATGGATTCACTCGTTGTTCCGGATGTCGATTTATTACGACATTGGCTGGATCAGCAAAGTATTACCTGGTTTGAGTGTGATGCCTGCCAGGCGCTTCATCTGCCGCATATGCAAAACTTTGACGGCGTTTTCGATGCCAAGCTGGATCTGGTCGATAACGTGATTCTGTTTTCGGCGCTGGCGGAAGTGAAGCCGACAGCGCTCATCCCACTGGTTGCCGATCTGTCGCAAATCAATGCCAGTTCGCTGACTGTGAAAGCCTTCCTTGATATTCAGGATGACAACCTGCCGAAGCTGATTGTCTGCCAGTCGATGAACGTGGCCGCCGGGCTGACCCAGGGCCAGTTCGCTCACTTTATGAAACAGAGTGAAGAGCAGATTTCGATGGTGATTCTGGAAGCCTTTGCCAACAATTTATTGATGGCCGGTGAAGAGGATGAACGCGCGGTGCTAGTCTCCCGCCAGTCGATGTTGCACTAAATCGCTGTCTCATTGATTAGATGCCGCTTTTTGCGGCATTTTTCATTTTTGCCCCACCACTTTTTATTCTGCATTTTGCCCTTAATTGCCAGATATTTCGCGTGGCTTATGCCATATTTGAACTATCACTGAGAACAAACACGCATAAATAATCGATAAAAGGCGTTTTTTACGCTGGGGTCTGGCCTGGATCTTTCAGGGGGGCTATTCTTGCGGGGCTGCATATTGCGTGCAACGTCAACACAGGCATATGCCCGTCATACTTTGAGCTGCATCCGCGTTGGCTGCGCCCGCTTGCCCCGGCCACATAGTTATCTATGCGCCCGGGGACTTGCGAGCTTACCGCCTTGCTGCAACTCAAATAATTCAGGGCATAGGTTTTTTCTATTAACCACCAAATGAATAATGATTCATTGTGTGTGCCTGTGTTTTTACTCTTTATGCTCGGAGAAGCGCTTTTATTGCTGCTTGCTCTGCAGAGTGGTGATTGACCTGTTCAGGAGGAAGGAAGACATGTTCAACCAACGTAAAAAATGGTTGTCAGTCGTGGTAGCTGGTGTGGTGATGGCGGTTTCCGCCGGCACGATGGCAGAACAGAAGACGCTGCACGTATATAACTGGTCAGACTATATTGCTGCTGACACCGTCCCGAACTTCGAAAAACAGAGCGGCATTAAAGTCGTTTACGATGTTTTCGACTCCAACGAAGTGCTGGAAGGCAAACTGATGGCGGGCAGCACTGGCTATGATGTCGTGGTGCCTTCCTCCAGCTTCCTGGCGCGTCAGCTGCAATCCGGCGTATTCCAGCCGCTCGACAGAAGCAAGCTGCCAAACTACAAAAACCTCGATCCTGAGCTGATGAAAAAATTAGAACAGCATGATCCAGGTAACAAATATGCGATTCCGTATCTGTGGGCGACTACCGGTATCGGCTATAACGTCGAAAAAGTGAAAGCCGCGCTGGGTAAAGATGCGCCGGTGGACAGCTGGGATCTGGTGCTGAAACCAGAAAACCTGGAAAAACTGAAAAGCTGTGGTGTCTCTTTCCTCGATGCACCGGAAGAGATTTTCGCCACCGTGCTGAACTACCTCGGCAAAGATCCTAACAGCAGCGATGCCAAAGATTACTCTGGTGCAGCGACCGATCT
Source organism: Erwinia sp. V71 (assembly GCF_965644245.1). Lineage (NCBI taxonomy): Bacteria > Pseudomonadati > Pseudomonadota > Gammaproteobacteria > Enterobacterales > Erwiniaceae > Erwinia > Erwinia sp. V71. The sequence continues at coordinate 24,265 of NZ_CBFFRK010000031.1, read as the reverse complement.
GCTGCTGAAACTGCGTCCAAACATTCGTTACTTCCACTCTTCCCAGTACATCAACGACCTGGCGAACGGTAACACCTGTGTGGCTATCGGCTGGGCGGGCGACGTGCTGCAGGCGAAACAGCGTGCAGAAGATGCGAAAAATGGCGTGAATATCGCTTACAGCATTCCTAAAGAAGGTGCGCTGGGGTTCTTCGATATGATGGCAATTCCAAAAGACGCGAAAAATGTTGATGAAGCTTACCAGTTTATCAACTACCTGATGGAACCTGCGGTGATGGCTGAGATCTCCAACAAAGTGTTCTACGCCAGCGGCGTGAAAGCCTCCCTGCCACTGGTGGCACCGGAAATCCGCAACAACCACGGTATCTATCCAACTGAAGAGACCATGGCCAAACTGTTTATCCTGAAAGTGCAGGATCCGAAACTTGATCGTGTACGTACCCGTGCATGGACTAAAGTTAAAAGTGGTAAGTAATTCATCAGTCATGAAGGTCTGATATTAACTTCCTGTAATTATTTATCCAATGCCATTGGCGTTGCAGCAAGGCGGCAAGTGAACGAATCCCGATGAGCTGACATCAGTCAGTGATTCGGGTGAGAGAACGCAGCCAACGCAGCTGCAGCTTCAGGGGCGAAGGATAAACAGAGGCGCTATTCTGACCTCTGTTGTCTCATTTAAGGTCCGCTTCACACCGGAGAGTAATGTTAGTGAACGACGTGATCCCCCGTCCGCAAAACAAAACCGCAAAGGCACTGACGCCGCTGCTGGAAATCCGCAACCTGACCAAATCCTTTGAAGGTCACCACGCTGTCGATGATGTCAGTCTGACCATCTATAAAGGCGAAATTTTTGCACTGCTTGGCCCGTCGGGCTGTGGCAAGTCCACCTTACTGCGTATGCTGGCCGGTTTTGAGCCGCCAACACATGGGCAAATTGTGCTTGATGGCCAGGATCTGTCCCATGTGCCGCCTTACCAGCGCCCGATTAATATGATGTTCCAGTCCTACGCGCTGTTCCCGCATATGACGGTTGAGCAGAATATCGCCTTTGGTCTGAAGCAGGATCGCCTGGCGAAAGCTGAAATCGCCAGCCGTGTGGAAGAGATGCTGGCGCTGGTGCATATGCAGGAGTACGCGAAGCGTAAGCCGCATCAGCTTTCTGGCGGTCAGCGTCAGCGTGTGGCGCTGGCGCGCAGTCTGGCCAAACGGCCGAAACTGCTGCTGCTCGATGAACCGATGGGTGCACTGGATAAAAAACTGCGTGACCGTATGCAGCTGGAAGTCGTGGACATTCTTGAGCGTGTGGGCGTGACCTGCGTGATGGTCACCCACGACCAGGAAGAGGCGATGACCATGGCCGGGCGTATTGCGATTATGAATCGCGGTAAGTTTGAGCAGATCGGTGAGCCAGAAGAGATTTACGAACACCCTACCAGCCGCTACAGCGCGGAATTTATTGGTTCGGTGAATGTGTTTGAAGGGTTACTGCGCGAGCGTCAGGAGAGTGGCCTGGTGATTGACAGCCCGGGACTGACCCATCCGCTGAAAGTGGACTCCGATGCTTCCGTGCTGGATAACGTGCCGGTCTCCATCGCGCTGCGCCCGGAAAAAGTGATGCTGTGCGAACAGCCGCCTGCCGATGGCTACAACTTTGCCGTCGGTGAAGTGGTGCATATTGCCTATCTGGGTGACCTGTCTATTTACCATGTCCGTCTGCAGAGCGGGCAGATGATCTCTGCGCAGCTGCAGAATGCTCATCGCTTCCGCAAAGGCGCACCAACCTGGGGTGATGAAGTTCATCTCTGCTGGGATGCCGACAGCTGTGTGGTTCTGACGGTATAGGTGAGGGAAGTATGAGCCAATTCACTGAACACACCCACGAGCCTCCCGCTGCGCCTGTAAAAGCATCGTGGAAAGGGCGTATGCTGATGAAGCATGGCCGCAAGCTGGTGATCGCCGTACCTTATCTGTGGCTGATCCTGCTGTTTATGCTGCCGTTCCTAATCGTGCTGAAAATCAGCTTCGCCGAAGTGGCACGCGCCATTCCGCCGTATACCGAGCTGATTAGCTGGGCGGACGATCAGTTCAATCTGGTGCTGAACTTTGCCAACTTCTTCCAGCTGGCCGGGGATGAGCTCTATTTAGATGCTTATCTGCAGTCGATTAAGCTGGCAGCGGTATCCACTCTGATTTGTCTGCTGATCGGCTATCCGCTGGCGTGGGCGGTGGCGCAGAGTAAACCTTCCGTGCGCAATATTTTGCTGCTGCTGGTGATCCTGCCGTCATGGACCTCGTTCCTGGTGCGTGTTTACGCGCTGATGGGGCTGCTGAACAATAACGGTGTGCTGAACCATTTCCTGTTGTGGCTGGGCGTTATCGACCAGCCGCTGGTCATCCTCTACACCAACATTTCGGTATATATCGGTATTGTTTACTGCTATCTGCCGTTTATGGTGCTGCCGATCTATACCGCACTGACCCGACTGGACTACTCGCTGGTGGAAGCCTCGCTGGATCTCGGTGCCAGCCCGATGAAAACCTTCTTTAAGGTGATCGTTCCGCTGACCAAAGGCGGCATTATCGCCGGTTCTATGCTGGTGTTTATCCCCGCGGTCGGTGAGTACGTGATCCCGGAACTGCTGGGCGGTAAAGACAGCCTGATGATTGGCCGTGTGTTGTGGCAGGAGTTCTTCTCCAACCGCGACTGGCCGGTGGCATCGGCGCTGGCCGTTACCATCCTGTTAATCCTGACGCTGCCGATTATCTGGTTCCACAAGCATCAGAATAAAGAGATGGGGGAAAAAGCATGAGTTCGCTTCCTGCTGTTCGCTCACCGTGGCGTATCGCGATTTTAGTGGTGTGCTTTACGCTGCTGTATGCCCCAATGCTGCTGCTGGTGGTTTATTCGTTTAACAGCTCACCGCTGGTGACGGTCTGGGAGAGTTTCTCGTTCCACTGGTATCGCGTGCTGTTCCAGGACAGTGAGATGATCAGCGCGGTCAGCCTCAGCCTGACAGTGGCGGCGCTCTCTGCCAGTATGGCGGTGGTGCTGGGTACGCTGGCGGCGGTAGTGATTGTGCGTTTTGGCCGTTTCCGGGGTTCGACGGGCTTTGCTTTTATGCTCACTGCACCCCTGGTGATGCCGGATGTGATTACGGGTCTGTCGCTGCTGCTGCTGTTCGTTGCTATGGGACATGCCATTGGCTGGCCGGCGGAACGTGGCATGGTGACCATCTGGCTGGCACACGTCACTTTCTGTACGGCTTATGTGGCGGTGGTGATCAACTCACGTCTGCGTGAGCTGGATCGCTCGATTGAAGAGGCGGCGATGGATCTCGGCGCCACACCGCTGAAAGTGTTCTTTGTGATTACCGTGCCAATGATTGCCCCGGCACTGGTCACCGGCTGGCTGCTGGCGTTTACTCTGTCGCTGGATGACCTGGTGATCTCGAGCTTTGTCACCGGCCCGGGCGCCACCACACTGCCGATGCAGATCTTCGCCTCGGTGCGTCGCGGTATGAACCCGGAGATCAACGCGCTGGCGTCGCTGATTCTGTTTGCCGTCGGTATTGCCGGTTTTATCGCCTGGCGTCTGATGGCGCAGAAAGAAAAGCAACGTATTCGCGATATTCAGAAAGCAAAACGTGGCTGATAACACAATCTTTTGCCAATATATACCCTCAATCCTTTGGCCTGCCGCTGTATAACGGCAGGCCGAAAGATAAAGGGTAGAGTATTAAGCAGGATGATCTTGCAGAAGCGGTCTTCAGGGCCGCTTTTGTTGATCGCTGGCCGCTATGGCCTGCAGGAGAGCGTGAATGTCGGATGTGTTCAGAGCGGGAAAAAACATGATTAGCACGCGTGCAGCGATTCCGGTGCCTGTGCTGATTGCCGGTAGCGCAATTATTGCCACGCGCTGCCTGAGTGTATTGCTGCTGGCGAACGAGCTGGGGTATGAAGAACTGGCCGACTTTGTTCACCGCAGTGCCCAGGCCTGGGATTCGACACTGATTTTTATTGCCAGCCAGCTGATTTTCTTTATTGAACTGCGTTGCGCCATTGTCCTGATGCGCGGCAGTAACCGTGGTCGCTGGGGCTATGTCATCACCCAGCTGCTGGTGATGCTGTATATGCTGGTGGCGTCCATTGGTTCCATTTATACGGAAATTTTCAGTATTGATGGCGATACCAATGGGGAAATTATCCACAGTCTGCTGACGCAGAAGTTTCCCGATTTACTCATCATGTTGCTGCTGTTTGTTCCGGCCAGCAGCCGGAAGTTTTTTCGCAAGCCGTAGCGGGCGGTGCTACAATCCACGCCCGCATTTTGACTTTACACAGGCTTTATCATGCACTGCGCGCTTTATGAAGCGGACCGTTGTCGTTCCTGCCAGTGGCTGGAAACCCCTTACCCGCAACAGCTGTCCGCCAAACAATCCCATCTTCAGCAACTGTTAGCGTCGCAGGAAGTGGCGCAGTGGCGCGCGCCTGTGACGTCTGCCGAGCAGAGATTCCGTAATAAAGCCAAAATGGTGGTCAGCGGCAGTGTGGAGCGTCCCTTGCTCGGTATGGTGCAGCGCGATGGCACGCCGGTGGATCTGAGTGACTGCCCGCTGTATCCGGCCTCGTTTTACGAGGTATTTGACCGGCTTAAGCCGTTTATCGCCCGCGCGGGTCTGACACCGTATAACGTGGCGCGCAAACGCGGCGAGCTGAAATTTATCCTGCTGACTGAGAGCACCCAGCAAGGCGCACTGATGCTGCGTTTTGTGTTGCGTTCGCACAGCAAACTGGCGCAGTTGCAGGCGGCGCTGCCGTGGTTGCAGGCGCAGCTGCCGCAACTGAGTGTGATTTCTGCCAATATCCAGCCCGTGCATATGGCGATCCTCGAAGGTGAGGAGGAGATCCCGTTAACGGAAAATCAGGCGCTGGCTGAGCGCCTGAATCATGTACCGCTGTTTATTCGCCCGCAAAGTTTCTTTCAGACCAACCCGCAGGTGGCTGCTGACCTGTATGCCACCGCGCGCGACTGGGTGAGTGAGCTGAAAGTGACGCAGATGTGGGATCTGTTCTGCGGTGTGGGGGGCTTTGGTCTGCACTGTGCTACGCCGGAAATGACATTGACTGGTATCGAAATCAGTGCTGAGGCGATTGCCTGCGCCCGGCGTTCCGCCGAGCAGATGGGGCTGGATAACGTGCAGTTTGCTGCGCTGGATTCCACCCGTTTTGCCACCGCCAATGGCAGTGTGCCACAACTGGTGCTGGTCAATCCGCCACGGCGGGGGATTGGTGCTGAGCTGTGTGAATATTTAAGCAAAATGGCGCCGGAACATATTCTCTATTCCAGCTGCAATGCCAGCACCATGGCGACCGATATTACCCGGCTGACTAACTATCAGATTGAGCGCGTGCAGCTGTTTGATATGTTCCCGCATACTGCGCACTATGAAGTGCTGACGTTGCTGAGAAGGGTTAGCTGACTGGCTCCCTCCCTCATGAAATGGGGGAGGGTTGGGGAGGGGGAACATACAGACACGGTGCCGCTTATTCCCCCGTCCTGACCTTTCCCCGCAGAGCGGGGGAAGGGACGATTACTGCGGGAACCAGTGGTCGCTAATTTTCTGGTAAGTACCGTTGGCTTTAATCGCGTCCAGCGCGCTGTTCAGCTTCGCCAGCAGTTCTTTATTATCCGGACGCACCGCAATACCCAGGCCAGTGCCAAAGTACTGTGCATCGGTAACATGTTCCCCGACGGTCGCCAGATTCGGGTTGGTTTTCAGCCACTCGTTCACCACCGCAGTATCACCAAACACGCCATCCAGACGACCATTTTTCAGATCGAGAATCGCATTCTGATAGCTGTCATACGCAACGGTCGTCACTTCCGGATGCTTGTCCTGCATATATTTCTGATGCGTGGTGCCGTTTTCCATGCCCACACGTTTACCTTTCAGATCTTCCAGCGTGCTGAACTTCCCTTTCTGCGCAATCACCACCGCGGAGTTCGCGTAGTAAGGTTGGGTAAAGGAGACCTGCTTGCTGCGCTCAGGAGTGATATCCATACCGGAAATCACCGCATCAAAACGGCGGAATTTCAGTGCGGTAATCAGGCTGTCGAACGGGTTATTGGTGAAGCTGCACTCAGCTTTCATCTGTTCGCACAGTGCTTTGGCAAGATCGATATCAAAACCGACGATCTGATTGTTACTATCCAGCGATTCGAATGGCGGATAAGTCGCGGAAGAGGCAAAACGAATTTTTTCAGCGGCGCTGGCGCTAAATGCTGCGCTGGCGAGCAGTGCAGTAAGCAGTGCGGTGGAGAACAATTTTTTCATCGGTCGGGCTCCTGTCTGTCTTTATCATTATATTGCCTTAAGGCGAGAGACAAGATGCCATTAAATGAATGGATATGCAATATTTGTGTATAAATAATGAAAAAGGCGAGAGATCCTCGCCTTTTTATCAGTTGCGCTGCTCGAAGGCTAATGCCCGTCGTTCAATCAGACGCATCAGCAGGGTAAGCAGGCCATTGACCACCAGATAGACCAGCCCGGCGGCGGCAAACACTGTCACGTCGTAGGTACGGCCATACAGCAGCTGACCATGCCCCATCACTTCCATCAGGGTAATGGTGTACGCCAGGGAGGTACTTTTAAATACCAGCACCACCTCATTGGAGTAAGAGGAGAGGGCGCGCTTAAAGGCGTAAGGCAGCAGAATACGCAGCGTCTGTGAGCGCTTCATCCCCAGCGCGGCGCATGACTGCCACTGGCCTGACGGAATCGCCCGTACTGCGCCATGGAACAGTTGTGTGGTATAGGCGGCACTGTTCAGCGACAGCGCCAGCAGGGCACACAGCCACGGCTGGGAGAGAAAATGCCACAGCCACGGAATCTGCTGGATCGACGGGAACTGTCCCGGTCCGTAGTAGATCAGGAAGATCTGCACCAGCAGCGGCGTGCCGGTAAACAGCGTGATATAGCCTTTAACCAGCGAATTCAGTACCGGCAGTTTCAGCGCCAGCACCACGGTGAACAGTAATGACAGCAACAGCGCAAGGATCAGCGACGCCACCGTCAGCGTCAGACTGGTATGCAGCCCTTTGAGCAGCTCAGGTAAATATTCCAGCATCAGCTATTTCCCTGTTCAAAGCGTGTGGCGCGCAGCTCAATACGTTTCAGCACATACTGGCTGAATAAGGTAATCAGCAGATAGATGCCTGCAGCGATCAGATACCAGGTAAATGGTTCCTGGGTACGGGTGGCGATACTCTTTGTCTGCAACATAATGTCATTGACGCTAATCAGCGACACCAGCGCGGTATCTTTCAGCAGCACCAGCCACTGGTTGCCGAGACCCGGCAGGGCGTGGCGCCACATCTGCGGCATAATCAGACGGAAAAAGATCGCACCTTTTTTCATGCCCAGCGCCTGGCCGGATTCCCACTGACCCGCAGGGACCGCTTTCAGCGCGCCACGCAGTGTTTGCGAAGCATAAGAGGCGTACAGAATGGAAAGGGCGATCACGCCGCACAGAAACGGGCTGACGTCGAAGTTTTCGATTTCCACCTGCACCGGCAACTGAAACAGGCCGAAGTTAAGCGTAAAACCGTCCGACAGAATCAGCAGCAGCTGCGACGCACCAAAATAGATAAACAGCACCACCAGGATTTCTGGCAGGCCGCGAAACAGGGTGACCAGTCCGGTGCCGATCCATGCCAGCGGACGCCAGCGCACGGATTCCCAGACGGCAAAAATCATCGCCAGCGCAAGGCCGACGATGAGAGCACAAACGGCAAGGCCGACGGTCATCCCGGCGGCGCTTGCGAGTGGAGTAAGTTCGTTCATCAATTAATTACTGCTGAAACCATTTGTTGTAGATGGTTTTGTAGGTGCCGTTTTCTTTCACTTTATCCAGCGCGGCATTCAGTTTGCCCTGCAGGTCGCTGTTGCCCAGGCGTACCGCAATGCCCAGGCCGGTGCCGAAGTAGGCTTTGTCTGTCACTTTCTCACCAACAGCAGTCAGGTTTTCGTTCTGCTTCAGCCACTCGTTGACCACCGCAGTGTCACCGAAGACGGCATCGATACGGCCATTTTTCAGGTCGAGGATAGCATTCTGGTAGCTGTCATACGGGACAACGGTGACGCCAGCTTCTTTGTCGGTCAGGTATTTCTGGTGCGTGGTGCCGTTCTGTACGCCAACACGTTTGCCTTTCAGCGCGGCGACATCCGCCACTTTGCCTTTTTGGGCGATAAAGACAGCAGAGTTATCGTAGTAAGGCTTGGTGAACAGCACCTGCTTTTCACGCTCTGGCGTGATGTCCATACCGGCCATCACTGCGTCAAAACGGCGGAATTTCAGGCTTGGGATCAGGCTGTCAAACGCCTGGTTAGTGAAGCTGCACTCTGCGCCAATCTCTTTACATAATGCGTTGGCGAGATCAACGTCAAAACCCTGAATCTTGTTGTCCGCATCGACAAACTCAAATGGCGGGTAAGAGGCTTCAGTAGCGAAACGGATGTTCTGCGCGGCAGCGGCGCTCAGGCTGACGCCAGCTAACAGGGCGGCAAGGATTAATTTTTTCATCATGATGTCCCTAATCAGTGCGAGAGATAGTTGGCAAACGCATCGGTTTGCGGCTGTGTAAAGCGGCTGGCATCGCCCTGTTCGACCACGTAGCCATTTTCCATATACACCACCCGACTGGCGGTTTTACGGGCAACATCGACTTCGTGGGTGACGATCACCTGAGTAATATTGGTTTGCGCCAGTTCGCGGATAATGCTGACGATCTGAGCGGTAATTTCCGGGTCCAGTGCGGCGGTCGGTTCATCGAACAGCAGCACGGCAGGTTCCATCATCAGCGCACGGGCAATCGCCACGCGCTGTTGCTGACCGCCGGAAAGATGCAGTGGGTAGCGATCGACAAACGGCTTCAGACGCAGACGGTCCAGCAGTTTCTCTGCACGGGCGTGCGCCTGATCTTTGCTTAGCCCCAGCACACGGCAGGGGGCTTCGGTCAGGTTCTGCATCACGGTTAAGTGCGGCCAGAGATTGTATTGCTGGAACACCATACCGACATTCTGGCGCAATTCACGGATTGCGCTGTCGGACGGGGTTTTGCTGAAATCGAAATTATTGCCGGCGATGCTCAGCGTACCGGAACGAGGCAGTTCAAGCAGATTCAGGACGCGCAGGAGCGAGCTCTTACCGGCGCCGCTGGGACCAAGCAGGACCAGGGTTTCTCCCTCTGGACATTCCAGCTGGATATCGAACAACGCCTGGTGTTGACCGTAAAAGCAGTTGATATTTCTTAGTTGAATACTCATGCGCCAGAATTGAATAGCAATTAAAGTGGCAAATCTTAACGTCGGCAGAATAGTTATGCAATCATTGTGCGTTAAAATTTATTTATGGGAACTATTGTTAATAAAGCGTAGCACAAGATAGCGTAAAGCAAGTTTGCCACGGTGCAGTCGCGATGTTTTTTGTCGCGATAAACGCCACATCAGCCTGAAGATTCTGTGTGGTATTAAGCGGTTCAGCCGCCGGACGCTACAGTGACGCCGTGACGCGATATTTGGCTGTGAATAGTAACGCAGCCGCGCGGGAGGCTGGTTAAGCGCACCGGTATAGTTACGGCGCGCTTAACAATGCACTAATTTTCGATGGTCTGACTGAGTGTGCCGCCACCCGCATGCGGCCAGCTGGCGAGATAACGTACATCATCTACTGCCCAGCAGGTGCCGTCGCGCACCATCAGCACTTCGTCCTGCCAGCTTACGGCCTTATCACCGTCACGTTTCAGCTGTACGCGCAGCGGAATATTGCGCGCATCGGTGTTGGGAATGGTGGAGGCATCCGCGACATCCGCAGAAGAAGGGCCGGCAGGCAGGCTGGAGAACAGATCAAGTGCGTTCAGGTGGCTGCGATCCGCATTCTGGTTGCTGGCGGTGAGCAGTTTCTGGTACAGCGCATCGCTCAGATAAGGCCGGTATCTGGCTAACCGGGTGGCATCAGGCAGCCCCTGGCCCGGCTGCTGAATGCGCAGGTCGTAAAATTCCTGCGCCACGCTGTCTGGTCCGCCTGTCACACAGGGGCCAACGCGCGTGCCAATATCTTTATAAGCAGGTTCCACCGTGGTACAGGCGCTCAGCAACAGAGCTGCAGGCGCCAGTACGACAAAGGCTTTATTTTTCATGCTGTTTCCTTATTGTTGACTGGTTGGTCGTCATTTTAGGATAAAGTATAGCCACGGTTTTTAGCCTGTCGGGCGATAACGCAGAAAGGAGTGTTCGATGCAGTTTTCCACTACCCCAACCCTGGAAGGTCAACCCATCACGCAATATTGTGGCGTGGTAACGGGCGAAGCGATTCTCGGTGCCAATATCTTTCGCGACTTCTTTGCCGGTATCCGCGATATCGTCGGGGGCCGCTCGGGCGCATATGAAAAGGAGTTACGCAAAGCGCGCAAACTGGCGTTTGAGGAGATGGAAGAGCAGGCGAAAGCGCTGGGTGCTGATGCGATTGTCGGCATTGATATTGACTATGAAACCGTGGGCAAAGACAGCAGCATGCTGATGGTGAGTGTCAGCGGAACGGCAGTGAAAACTCGCTGATGCGCTACGGGTGGTTACTGCTGGCGGTGTTACTGCTGACGGCCTGCGCGCCTGCCGGTATTGAGCAGCGTGCGGGTTATACGGTGGATACGCGCCATACCGCTTATGGGGCCCGGCCACGCGTTAAGGTGCTGGTGATCCACTATACGGCAGAGGATTTCTCTGGATCGCTGGCAACGCTGACCGATCGCCAGGTCAGCGTGCATTATCTGATCCCGGAGCAACCGCCGCAGGAACGCGGCCAGCCGCGGGTCTGGCAACTGGTGCCGGAACAGCAACTGGCCTGGCATGCCGGGCCGAGCTACTGGCGCGGTGCGACCCGGATTAACGATACGTCGATTGGTATTGAGCTGGTTAATGCAGGCTATACCCGCGTGCTGACGGGCAGGGTATGGACGCCGTTTAATCCTGCACAGATTGCCGCACTACAGCCGCTGGTACGTGATATTGCCCGGCGCTATAACATCCTGCCGGAAAATATTGTCGGCCACAGTGATATTGCACCGCAGCGCAAGCAGGACCCGGGGCCGTTGTTCCCCTGGGCACAGCTGGCACAACAGGGCATTGGTGCGTGGCCGGACGTGCAGCGTGTGCAGTTCTGGTTGCAGGGGCGTGCGCCATCGCAACCTGTTCCGGTAGAGTCGTTGCTGGCGGTTCTGGCGCGTTACGGTTATGACGTCAATCCACAGATGAGTGAAAGGCAACAACACAATGTGATTGCGGCGTTTCAGATGCATTTCCGCCCGGCGGATTATGGTGGTGAAGCGGATGCAGAGACGCTGGCGATTGCGCAGGCGCTGGTGGAGAAGTATGGCGCTTTTGATGTGATGCCTTGAAGGTGCGCAGGCAGGCGCTTTCGTGCTGGTCGGTGCGGTGAGCCTTTTGCTCCCTCCCTCCATAAAATGGCGGAGGGCTGGGGTGCTGCGACGTCTGGTGTCGTTTGCTCCCCTATCCTCACCTTCCCCCGCACGGTGGGGGAAGGAACTGTTCAGTGCCCCGGTTAACCTCAGCGCGTGGAAGCGGCTGTGTCGTTCCAGCCTTAACGCGCCAGGAATGCCCGCCAGTGATCTACCAGCTGCTCCAGCGCATGGCGATCCACATCCAGATGCGTCACCAGCCGGGTAACCGGTCCGGTACTCAACAGGATACCGCGCTCCTTCATCCAGTTTTTCAGCGGTTCCGCCTGCTCAGCAGGCACGCGGACAAAGACCATATTGGTGTCCTGGCGTGTGACATCCGCGCCGATCTCACGCAACTGCTGTGCCAGCCAGTGCGCGTTATCATGGTCGTCCTGCAGACGCTTCACATTGTGCCGCAAGGCGTACAGCCCGGCCGCTGCCAGAATCCCCGCCTGACGCATGCCGCCACCTGTCATTTTGCGCCAGCGACGTGCGCGACGGATATAGTCGGCGCTGCCACACAGCAGCGAACCGACGGGCGTGCCCAGTCCTTTTGACAGACAGATGGTCAGCGTATCGCAGTAACGCGCGATATCCTGCAGTTCAACACCATGCGCCACGGCAGCGTTAAAGATGCGCGCTCCGTCGATATGCAAGGCCAGCTGGCGCTGACGGGTAAATTCCCATGCCTGCTGCAGATACGCCAGCGGCAGCACCTTGCCATTATAGGTATTTTCCAGGCTCAGCAGTTTAGTACGGGCGAAGTGAGCATCGTCCGGTTTGATCACTGACGCCACCACATCCAGCGGCAGTGTGCCATCCGCAGCGGCCAGAATCGGTTGCGGCTGGATACTGCCGAGCACGGCAGCGCCACCGGCTTCGTAGAGATAGTTATGCGCCAGCTGGCCGACAATATACTCTTCGCCCCGCTCACAGTGACTGAGCAGCGCCACCAGGTTGGCCTGGGTGCCGGTCGGTAAAAACAGCGCCGCCTCTTTGCCGCTGAGACGCGCGGCCTCGGCTTCCAGTGCGTTGACGGTGGGATCATCGCCGTAAACATCATCCCCGGTTTCTGCAGACATCATCGCAGACAGCATGGCGGCGCTCGGGCGCGTCACGGTATCACTGCGTAAATCGATCACTGTAGCTCTCCTTAAAATTAAAGCGGACGCGGCTGCGCCCGTTACCGACACCTGACTCTGTTGTACCGCAGGCGGTGAGTTTTCGCCAGCGTGCTGGCACTGTCTTCCACGCCGCTGCGGGCGATATTACGCGCACGTCATAATCAGGTTGCCCGCCACTTGATCTTCCTGTCACTTGCGACCATGCTCAGAAAAAAGCGGAGGGACTGACGTCTGTGATTCTGGAAAGCATCGAAATTATTGGCTTCCGCGGCCTCAATCGTCTGGCGTTGCAGCTGGAAAACAGTAATGTTCTGATTGGTGAGAATGCCTGGGGTAAATCGAGTTTGCTGGATGCCCTGACATTACTGCTCTCACCCCAGCCTGCGCTCTATCAGTTCAACGTGAATGACTTCCATTTTCCTCCCGGTAATCTCAACGAACGCGCGCGCAAGCTTCGGGTGACATTTACTTTTCGTGAAGGTGAACCCGGCCATTATCAGTCGCCACGCTATCAACCGCTGAGTGGCCTGTGGCGGCGTGGTACGGATGGCTGGCAGCGGATTATTTATCGTGTCAGCGGTGAGCTGGACGCAGGGCAGCAGGTCGTGACACAGCACCAGTTTCTCGATGCACAGCAGCAGCGGCTGGATCTGGATGACCCACAGCACGGGGTGCAAGCGCTGATTGCGCTGCATCCGGTACTGCGCTTGCGAGATGCGCGATTTACCCGCCGCCTGCGTCATGAGACGTCAGTGGCGCTGCAGCCCGATATCGATGCGCTGGCGCGGCGTATTGATGCCCTTACGCGCGACGTGGTGGCGCGCCCGGAGCAGCTCACCGACCATGCGCTGCGGGAAGGGCTGCACACCATGCAGCAATTGCTGGAGCACTATTTCACGGTGCAGCCAGCAGAGACTGAGCAGAACAGGGTGCCGCATCATGCGCGCGAGTCGCCGCAGGGCTGGCGTCATCTGAATAACCTTAACCGCATGATTGCCGAAGCCGACAGCCGCAGCCGTCAGTTGATTGTGTTGCAGATGTTCAGCCTGCTGGCACAGGCGCGTGGTGCATTTCAGATCGGCCCGGATGCCCGCCCTCTGTTGCTGGTGGAAGACCCGGAAACGCGCCTGCATCCGATTATGCTGTCGGTCGCGTGGGGCTGGCTGGATCTGCTGCCGTTGCAGAAAATCGCCACCACCAACTCTTCTATCCTGCTGTCGCAGGTGCCGATGGAGCAGGTGTGCCGTCTGGTACGTGAACCGGCGCGTGTCGCCGCCTGGCGGATTGGCCCGGGGGGAATGAATGCCGAAGACAGCCGCCGTATCGCGTTTCATATTCGCTTCAGCCGTCCTTCTGCGCTGTTTGCCCGCTGCTGGTTGCTGGTGGAGGGGGAAACGGAAGTGTGGGTAATGAACGAGCTGGCGCGCCAGTGTGGCTACCATTTTGAGGCCGAAGGCGTGAAGGTCATTGAGTTCGCCCAGTCCGGGCTGCGTCCGTTGCTGAAGTTTGCCCGTCGCATGGGCATCGAGTGGCATGTGCTGACCGATGGCGACGACGCCGGAAAAAAATACGCCAATACCGCCCGCAGTATGCTGGAACCGCAGTACGATGCCGAACAGGATCATCTCACCCAGTTACCCGCGCTGGATATGGAGCACTTTCTGTATAAGCAGGGGTTCAGTGAGGTCTATCATCGTATGGCTCATTTGCCCACACCGGTGGCGATGAACCTGCGGCGTATTATCGCCAAAGCGATTCAGCGCTCGTCGAAACCGGAACTGGCGATTGCGGTGGCGATGGAAGCGGCATCACGTGGCACCGGGTCGATTCCGCCGCTGCTGCGGCAAATGTTTGCACGTGTGCTGGGGCTGGCACGGGGACAGGCCGATTAGCGGCGGCCTTGAAAGGCAAAAAAGCTCCCCAATATAGCCATTAAGAGCGGAACAGAAAAAATGCCAGCAGGTGCGGCTGGCATTTTATTCAAGGGTTGTACAGAATGAGTGAGGATGTGGATCAGGCACTGGTTGTGGCCGCCACGTCGACCGGCACGATCAGGCTGGCATGATTGCCTTTAGGCCCTTCATGCACATCAAACTGTACCTGTTGCCCGGCTTTCAGCGTTCTGTAACCATCCATCTGAATTGTTGAGTAGTGCGCGAAGATATCATCGCCGCCACCGACTGGGCAGATAAAGCCGAAGCCTTTGGCGTTATTGAACCATTTTACTGTACCCGTCTCCATGCTTCTTGATCCCTCGCAAGACATTTTAATTAGAGTGAGGTGATGTGGCTGTGAGCCCCGGCTGATTAAAACTGCATCAGCTTGTGCCTGTACAATGTAGAGAAAATGGCCTTAGCGTCAAGCATATGGCCTGCCGAGACGGCGACGAAATCCTCAAAATTTGAGGTGGTTAACGCTATTGCGAATTTTGTGATGAAGGTCGCGTATGAGGAAAGTCGGAGAATTTTTTCTCCGCGCTGGACATCCTGGCAGGCGTGTTAAACTTATTGAATCGCATGCTAATGTATAGGCAGCATGTAACGCACAATGACGACGGATTACTATGGGAAAGACTAACGATTGGCTTAACTTTGAGCAGCTTGCAGAAGACAAACTGCGCGAGGGGCTCAAGCCACCTTCAATGTATAAAGTTATACTCAACAATGACGATTATACGCCTATGGAATTTGTTGTTGACGTATTGCAAAAGTTCTTTTCTTATGATGTTGAACGTGCAACGCAACTGATGCTTACGGTTCACTATCGCGGTAAGGCGATCTGCGGTGTTTTCACTGCGGAAGTGGCTGAAACCAAAGTGGCACATGTGAACCAGTACGCCAAAGAAAACGAGCATCCGTTGCTATGTACGCTGGAAAAAGCCTGATCGGTATTCTGCTCCATTCGGGAGTGGTCTGACAGGCGATAATTGGGGGAGGTGCCTAATGCTCAATCAAGAACTGGAACTCAGTTTAAACATGGCTTTCGCCAGAGCGCGTGAGCACCGTCATGAGTTTATGACCGTCGAGCATTTGCTGCTGGCTTTGCTCAGCAACCCGTCGGCCAGAGAGGCACTGGAAGCCTGTTCGGTGGATATTGTGGCTCTGCGCCTGGAACTCGAGGCCTTCATCGAACAAACCACGCCAGTTCTGCCTGCAACCGAAGAGGAGCGCGACACTCAGCCGACGCTCAGCTTCCAGCGCGTGCTGCAGCGTGCGGTGTTCCACGTTCAGTCATCCGGGCGCAGCGAAGTGTCCGGCGCTAACGTGCTGGTAGCGATTTTCAGCGAGCAGGAGTCGCAGGCGGCTTACCTGCTGCGTAAACATGAAGTCAGCCGCCTTGATGTGGTGAACTTCATATCCCATGGCACACGTAAGGACGAACCAGGTCCGGCAGCCAGCAGTTCCGACAATCAGGTCAACGAAGAGCAAGCAGGCGGGGAGGAACGTATGGAAAACTTCACCACCAACCTTAATCAGCTTGCTCGTGTGGGCGGCATCGATCCTCTGATCGGTCGCGACAAAGAGCTTGAGCGCGCGATTCAGGTATTGTGCCGTCGCCGTAAGAACAACCCGCTGCTGGTGGGGGAATCTGGCGTGGGGAAAACCGCGATTGCGGAAGGTCTCGCCTGGCGTATTGTGCAGGGCGATGTGCCGGAAGTGATCAAAGACTGCACCATCTATTCGCTGGATATTGGCTCGCTGCTGGCGGGCACCAAATACCGTGGTGACTTTGAAAAACGTTTCAAAGCGCTGCTGAAACAGCTGGAGCAGGACAGCAACAGCATCCTGTTTATTGACGAAATCCACACCATCATTGGTGCTGGCGCAGCCTCTGGCGGCCAGGTGGATGCTGCCAATCTGATCAAGCCACTGCTGTCGAGCGGTAAAATCCGCGTGATGGGCTCCACTACCTATCAGGAATTCAGCAATATCTTTGAGAAAGACCGTGCGCTGGCACGTCGTTTCCAGAAAATCGATATCACTGAGCCATCAGTGGAAGAGACCATTCAGATTCTGAACGGCCTGAAACCGAAATACGAAGCGCATCACGATGTGCGCTACACCGCGAAAGCGGTGCGTGCGGCGGTAGAACTGGCGGTGAAATATATTAACGACCGTCATCTGCCGGACAAGGCCATTGATGTGATCGACGAAGCGGGTGCGCGCAGCCGGTTAATGCCGGTCAGCAAACGCAAGAAAACCGTCAACGTCTCTGACATCGAGAGAGTAGTGGCTCGTATTGCTCGTATTCCGGAGAAAAGCGTTTCCGCGACCGATCGCAATACGCTGAAAACGCTCGGCGACCGCCTGAAAATGCTGGTATTCGGCCAGGATAACGCCATCGAGGCGCTGACCGAAGCAATTAAGATGAGCCGTGCGGGTCTGGGTCAGGAACGTAAACCGGTCGGTTCTTTCCTGTTTGCCGGTCCAACGGGCGTGGGTAAAACCGAAGTCACCGTTCAGCTGGCGAAAGCGCTGGGTATTGAACTGCTGCGTTTCGATATGTCCGAGTATATGGAACGTCATACCGTCAGCCGTTTAATCGGTGCACCTCCGGGCTATGTCGGTTTCGATCAGGGCGGTCTGTTAACCGATGCGGTGATCAAACATCCGCACGCGGTACTGCTGCTGGACGAAATTGAGAAAGCACACCCGGATGTGTTTAACCTGCTGCTGCAGGTGATGGACAACGGTATGCTGACCGACAACAACGGCCGCAAAGCGGACTTCCGTAATGTGATCGTGGTGATGACCACCAACGCCGGGGTGCGGGAAACGGAGCGTAAATCCATTGGCCTGATCCACCAGGATAACAGCATCGATGGTATGGAAGAGATCAAGAAGATCTTTACCCCAGAGTTCCGTAACCGTCTCGACAATATTATCTGGTTCAAACACCTGTCGACGGAAGTTATTCATCAGGTGGTGGATAAATTTATTGTTGAGCTGCAGGCACAGCTGGATGCGAAAGGCGTCTCGCTGGAAGTCACTGACGATGCCCGTGAGTGGCTGGCAGTGAAAGGGTATGACAAAGCGATGGGCGCGCGGCCAATGGCGCGTACCGTGCAGGAAAACCTGAAAAAACCGCTGGCGAACGAGCTGCTGTTTGGCTCGCTGGTGGAGGGTGGTTCTGTTTCCGTCGCGCTGGATAAAGATAAAAACCAGCTGACTTACCACTTCCTCAGTGCGCAGAAAATGAAAGAAGAGGGCACGGTGCATTAATTTTTTGCGCCCTCCCTCATAACATGAGGGAGGGCTGGGGTGGGGGAATATCAAACGCCGTGCTGGCAATTCTCCCACCCCACCTTTCCTCCGCTCAGCGGGTGAAGGGGCATTAAGCTTCGCATCGTATCGCACAAATGAAAAAGGCCGGGTTCTCACCCGGCTTTTTTATCTCTGGCTGATTTTCACAGCAAGACGAAATCAGGTATATCAGCGACTACGGAAGACAATGCGGCCTTTGCTCAGGTCGTACGGGGTCAGCTCAACAGTGACTTTGTCGCCCGTCAGGATGCGGATATAGTTTTTGCGCATTTTACCGGAGATATGAGCGGTAACCACGTGTCCGTTTTCTAATTCTACGCGGAACATGGTGTTAGGTAACGTATCAAGTACGGTACCCTGCATTTCAATATTGTCTTCTTTGGCCATCGAATCCTCTGGGTGGACTACCTTAGTTTTGAACCGGCAAGATAATGCCGAATTTCAGGACTTATGTAAACAATTGTTGGTGATATCACCAGCACACACCGCGCTACCGGTTTTTCCGGAGCGGCGGATAAATAACTCGCGGGGTAATGACGCCAGCGGGGGAATTGCCGGCTAAGAATCTGTTTTAACTCTGCATCATTCGCACGACTAAAACAGTTCTGAGAGAGTGCGTTAAGATTCCCAGCCTGGTAATTCCGCTTCGCAATGGGTGCAGCGAACGGCGGACGGCATACCAAACGCGCATATTATAGCACTGTTCTTACTGATTGCGTGGAAAACCTCAGCCGGGGTGGTTAAAAAAGCGTTTGTTGTTGCCAGCATTGTGCGGAAACCGGCTGTTTTGCCAGTGCATTCAGCCACGCCAGCCAGGCAACGCGCGGGATCTCTTTCGCACCCAGCGACGCGGTATGAGGATTCAGCACCTGGCAGTCAATCAGCTTGCCGCCCTGACGGCGGAAATGCTGACTGAATACCAGCAGCGCAGTTTTGGAGGCATTCTCACTGCGGCTGAACATCGACTCGCCGCAAAATATCTGCCCCAGTGCCATGCCGTACATGCCGCCGACCAGTTCACCGTTCAGCCAGACTTCCACCGATTGCGCGTGGCCCATATTAAACAGCTTTTGCCAGGCATGCTTCACGGCGACGGTGATCCAGGTGCCTTCCGCGCGTTCGCTGCAGCCCTGTACCACATCAGAAAAAGCCTGATTTAGCGTGACCTGATAGGGTGAGCGCTGATGAAAGCGCTTCATGCTGCGACTGAGATGAAACTGATCGGGGAACAGCACGGCGCGGGGATCGGGTGACCACCAGAGGATCGGATCGCCCTGTGAGAACCACGGAAAGATGCCGCGCTGGTAAGCATTCAGCAGACGCGCCGGACTCAGATCGCCGCCCATCGCCAGCAGACCATTCGGCTCTTTGAGTGCCATTTCCGGTGGCGGGAAGTGCAGCGATTCGCGTGAGAGTTGAATCAGTCTCATGGTCGGGTGTCATCTCCAGAAAGCTACGCTTAATCACTATATAGCCGTCATACTTCAGGCTGCAGATGCGTTGGCTTCGCTCACTCACCCTGGTCGCATAGCTATCTATGCTCCCGGGGATTCGCGGGCTGCTGCCTTGCTGCAACCTGAATTATATAGGCTATAGCGCAAAGCGCTGCTGAAAATGCCAGTATCGACCTCGTTGTGCGATTAAGTCCAGATGATTTCCCTGCTCAATCATTTCCCCCTGATCCATCACACAAATCCGATCGGCATTTTCCAGCCCTTGCAGGCGGTGGGTGACCATAATCATCGTTTTGTGTGTGCTGACTTGCCACAACAGCGTCAGAATCTGACGCTCGGTTTCGGCATCCAGCCCTTCGGTGGGTTCATCAAGCAGCAGCAGATCGCCATCGTGCAGCAGTGCGCGGGCGATACCGAGGCGACGCAGCTCGCCGCCGGAAAGCTGGCGTCCGCCTTCGCCGAGCCAGGCGTTGAGGCCTTCCTCGTTATCGAGCAGTTTGCCCAGCCCGACTTGTTGCAGAACTTCTGTCAGACGCACATCATCGCTGTCAGGCGCGCCATGCAGCAGGTTGTCGCGCAGCGTCTGGCTGAACAGATGCACGCGCTGGCTGACCACACTGGTTTTAGTGCGCAGCGTGGCTTCATCCCACAGCGTCAGCGGGATACCGTTTAGCGTGATGCTGCCACTGGCCGGGTCCCAGGCGCGTGTCAGCAGCTGCAACAGGGTCGACTTGCCGCAGCCGGTCCGTCCCAGCAGTGCCACTTTCTCACCGCGCGCCACGCTCAGCGACAGGTTATTCAGCGCCGGACGGCTGGCGCTGGCATAGCTGAAACTGACATTGTGCAGTTCCAGCGCAGCACCTTCGCCTGCAGCCACGGGCTGTGGACTGAATTCGACGGCGGGGTGTTGTTCAATAATCTGGCTGACACGCACGGCGGAAGCCACCACCTGGCCGAGATGCTGGAAGGCATTACCGACAGGTGCCAGCGCTTCAAATGCCGCCAGCGTACAGAAGACAAACAGAGCGATCAGGGCGCCGGGCTGCGTCAGTTCACCGACACCGGCAGCACTGAGCCACAGCAGCAGCGTCACGCTGGCACCGCTAATCAGTAACATCAGCGCCTGCGACAGACCACTCAGGCTGGCCTGACGCTGTTGCGCCTGCTGCCATTGCTGCTCAGTGGCATCCAGCTGGTCGCGGTAATGTCGCGCTGTACCATAAATCTTCAGTTCTGCCGCGCCCTGCAACCAGCTGGTGAGCTGCAGGCGATAGTCGCCGCGCAGCCGGGTCATGGCTTCACCTGCCGGTCGGCCCGCGCGATAAAACAGTGGCGGCAGGACCAGCAGCGTCAGCAGCATAATCAGGCACAGCGTCAGTGCCAGCTGCACGTCGAGGAAACTCAGGGCGAAGGTCACCACCATAATCACCGCCAGTGCTCCCACCAGCGGCGAGATCACCCGTAAGTAGAGGTGATCGAGGGTATCAACATCGGCGACCAGCCGGTTAAGCAGCTCCCCCTGGCGAAAACGGGCAATACCGGCAGGGGAGAGCGGGAACAGCTTGCTGAAGGTAAATACGCGCAGATGCTGCAACACGCGGAAAGTGCCGTCATGGCTGACCAGACGTTCGAAATAGCGAGCTGCAGTGCGGGTGATGGCCGCGCCACGTACCCCGGCTGCCGGCAGCATATAGTTAAAACTGTACAGCCCGGCGACACCCGCCAGTGACGACGCGGCGAGAAACCAGCCAGACAGCGTTAACAGGCCGATACTGGCTAACAGGGTGAGGATCGCCAGTACGATACCGAGCGCCAGCAGCCAGAAGTGGCGACGATACAATTTCAGAAACGGCAGAAGGGCTTTCATAGTTCGACGACTCCTTGGCGCTGAGCTAACAGTTCGGCAAACGGACCAGGCTGGCTGACCAGTTGCTGATGAGGTCCCTGCTGAATCAGCTGACCCTCGCGCATCACCCACACATCATCCCGGTTTGCCAGCTGGTTCAGCTGGTGAGTGACCATCAGCGTGGTTTGCTGATGTGACGCCTGTTCCAGCGCGCGCATGACGTGCTGTTCGCTGTCACTGTCGAGGCTGGCGGCAGGTTCATCCAGCAACAACAACTGCGCCGGTTTCAGCAGGGCGCGCGCGACGGCAATTCGTTGCGCCTGACCAACGGACAGACCCGCCGCCTGATCGCCCAGTTCAGTGTCCAGGCCATCTGGCAGACGGGGTAAGAATTCATCGACGCCAGCCAGCGCCAGCACCTGCTGCAGTTGCGCTGCGTCCACCGCCTGGCCTGACAGCAGATTGTCACGCAACGTTGGTGCGGGGAGTTGTGGATGCTGTCCGACCCAGGCCAGCTGCTGTTGCCAGCCAGTGCGGTCCAGATCGCGCAGCTCAATGCCATTCACGGTCAGCGAGCCCTGATAAGGCAGAAAACCGGACAGCACATTCAGCAGCGAACTTTTGCCCGCGCCGCTTTGTCCGACCAGCGCGACACGCTGACCTGGCAGCAGGGTGAATGACAGCGGCCCAGCTAACACGCTGCCGCCTGGGGCAGTGATCACCAGCTGATCCGCGACCAGTGTCAGTGGCTGGTTGCTGTCCAGCGTCTGATTGCCCTGTGCGACAGTGATTTCATCGGTCTCGCTGAGGAAAGTCTCTAACGCATCTGCCGCGCCAACGGCCTGCGCTTTGGCATGGTAGAAGGTGCCGAGATCACGCAGCGGCTGGAAGAACTCAGGCGCGAGGATCAGCGCCAGAAAACCGGCGAACAGGCTGACGCCCACACCGTAGTGGCCAAAATTAAGCTCACCAAGGTAAGAAAAACCGAAGTACACGGCGACGATGGCAATCGACAGCGAAGCAAAAAATTCCAGTACCGCCGATGACAGAAACGCCATACGCAGCACTTCCATGGTACGGCGACGGAAGTTCTCCGAGGCATGGCTGATATTGTCAGTTTCTGCCTGAGCGCGATAAAACAGACGCAGGGTTTCCAGTCCGCGCAGGCGGTCAAGGAAATGGCCGCTCAGGCGCGACAGCGCGAGGAAATTGCGGCAGTTAGCGTCGGCGGCACCCATGCCTACCAGCGCCATAAACAGTGGGATCAGCGGGGCGGTCGCCAGCAGAATCGCGCCTGCGGCCCAGTTAATCGGGAAAATGGCGATCAGGATAAAACACGGAATCAGTACCGCCAGCGACATCTGTGGCAGGTAGCGTGCGTAGTAATCCTGCATCTCTTCAATCTGTTCCAGCAGCAGCGTTGCCCAGCTGCCCGCCGGTTTACCCTGAATCCACGCCGGACCCAGCGCATCGAGACGATCCAGCACGCGCTTACGCAGCGTACGGCGAATCGCCTGGCCGCAGTAAAAGCCCACGCGTTCACGCAGCCAGCTGACCAGTGCGCGGGCGATAAAACAGCCGAGCAGCAGCAGGAAGTCGTTGATCAACGCCGTGCGCGGTATCTGCAGCACAATCAGATTATTCAGCAGTTCGGCCAGTATCCATGCCTGCGCGATAATCAGCAGCGCGCTGAGCAGACCAAGCAGGGAAGAGAGACGTAACCAGCGGCGTGCATGGACGCGTTGCTGGCGCAACCACTGGGTGAGTTGTTGTTGACGCGTTTTGTTCATCAGTTGCCGTTATTGCAGAAAAACGAAACGGGCAGCCGTCCGGCACCCCACGATAAGTGCTGGCAATGTTACATGGTGGAAAAAAAAAAGGCGACTGAAGAGCAGTCGCCGTGCGTAAATACGATCAGCTTTTTAACAACTTACTTATCGTTTTTAACTAATCCATCGAGATAGCGTTCCGCATCCAGCGCGGCCATACAACCGGTGCCGGCGGAGGTGATCGCCTGACGGTAGATATGGTCCATCACGTCACCAGCGGCAAACACGCCCGGGATGCTGGTCTGAGTCGCGTTGCCGTGAATGCCGGACTGCACTTTGATATAACCGTTTTCCAGTTCCAGCTGACCGGCAAAGATGGCGGTGTTCGGGCTGTGACCAATAGCAACAAACAGACCGGCAACTTCCAGCTGTTCAATTTCGCCGTCACCCGATACCGGACGCAGACGCAGACCGCTGACGCCCATCTGGTCGCCCGTCACTTCTTCCAGCGTACGGTCGGTATGCAGCACGATATTGCCGTTCTGCACTTTTTCCATCAGACGGTTAATCAAAATCTTCTCGGCACGGAAGCTGTCGCGACGGTGGATCAGGTGCACTTCAGAAGCGATATTCGCCAGGTACAGCGCTTCTTCGACAGCCGTGTTGCCGCCGCCGATAACGGCGACTTTCTGGTTACGGTAGAAGAAACCATCGCAGGTGGCACAGGCGGAAACGCCACGGCCTTTGAACGCTTCTTCTGACGGCAGACCCAGATAACGTGCAGATGCACCGGTCGCGATAATCAGCGCATCGGCGGTGTATTCGCCGCTGTCGCCCGTCAGGCGGAACGGACGATTCTGCAGATCCACCGTGTGGATATGGTCGAAGATAATCTCGGTATTAAACTTTTCCGCGTGCTCATGCATACGTTCCATCAGCAGCGGACCGGTCAAATCATTAGGATCGCCGGGCCAGTTTTCGACTTCCGTGGTGGTGGTCAGCTGACCGCCTTTTTCCAGACCGGTAATCAGCACCGGATTAAGATTGGCGCGCGCAGCGTACACCGCAGCGGTGTAGCCTGCCGGACCAGAGCCCAGAATTAATAATTTACTGTGTTTGACCGTGCTCATCAGATCCTCATTTGTTAACTGGCTTAACATAGCGGGGAATTGTAGGGAATTTGCTGCCGCAAAAAAAGCGTTCTGCAATTTTGTTAGGGAAGGTGCGATTTAATCGGTGGGGTTCAGTGGAGTCCTTAGCTGTATTAGCCTTACCTTAGCTGAGCTGTAT